>JAUPLE010000842.1 GCA_030837085.1 Acidobacteriota bacterium
TAGGCATTGCCTATTACCTGGGAATTCCTCCCCTGTTGGGGGCGGCCGTGTTTTCCGTACTCACGGCCATTGGCATCGAAGCGTTGTCGCATAAATCGGAACTGCGCGAGGATTCGTTGATCGGCATGATGTGGTCTTTTGGTATGGCCGTGGGAATTATTTTCATATTCATTACCCCGGGTTATGCGGCCAACCTGATGAGCTATCTTTTCGGCAGTATCCTGACGATTTCTTACTGGGAAATTTTCCTCATGACCGGCCTGGCGCTGGTAATTTTTCTCTTTTTTGCCCTGCTGTATAAAGAAATACTTTTTGTAGCCTTTGATGAAGATTACGCCAGGACGCAGGGAATCCCTACCAAACTGATTAACTATGTGCTTATCGGCCTGGTGGCGCTGACGATTGTCATTAATATCCGGGTGGTGGGGATAATTTTGGTGATATCCTTACTAACCATACCCCAGGCCACTGCCAACCTGGTAACGAAAAATTTCAAACACATTATTATCTATTCATCCGGTTTCGCTTTCCTGGCGTCTTTCTGTGGCTTGTTTCTCTCTTATCAATTAAATATACCTTCAGGAGCGGCCATAATTTTTATTTCGATTACAATATTCTTACTTTTGAAGGTCGGGATTTATATGAATACCAGGATAAAATTAAAAAACCGTTTAATGGATAATACTTAATTAGTAGCTCTTAACAATAATTGTTGCGCTCGAAAAACAAGATAAAATTAAAATATTAGCAATTTTTCAAATTACCAAATAAATAACATACCTGGACCAATTGTAAAAATGCAACAATTTTGTGGATTGAAAAGGTTAAATTAATCTGATAGACTTGATCCATCAAAGGCAAAAATTTTGACTGAATAATAGCCTTTTAAGTATCCGAAAAATATAATTTTGGAAGCCGCGCTTGTTTTTATCAGCGGGAGCATACATAAATTTAACTGGTTTATAACAACATTTTTATACTGAATCTATCACGTGGAAAAATTAGACCCCAACCATATTGAGAATATTCTCGCATTAACTCCTGTACAGGAGGGGATGCTATTTCATTATTTACAAGCCCCACAAGGGGAGCTATATTTTGAACAATTAAGTCTCGAAGTTTCCGGGAAAATCGATACGGCGCATTTTCAAAAAGCATGGGATATTGTCATCGAAACGAATGATATGCTGAGAACAGTGTTTCGATGGGAAAAATTAGAAAAACCTTCCCAGATCATTTTAAAAGAACACAAATGTAAAGTGACTTTTTATGATTTCTCGGATAAAAACTACACTCAAAAGAAATCGGAATTGGAAGAGATTAAGAAAAAAGACCGAAGCGAAATGTTCGATTTGCGGCAGGTCCCTTTTCGCGTAATCTTATGCAAACTAGAAGAAAAAAAGCATGTTATTATCATCAGCAATCACCATATATTATATGACGGGTGGAGTAACGGGATTATTTTAAAAGAATTTTTTAAGGCCTACCATGATTTATGCAAAAATTTGCAGGTAGTAAAACTTCCCGCCAAACCTCCTTTTAAAGAATTTATCAGTTGGCTTCAAACCCTGGATAAAGATAAACAAGAAAAATTTTGGCGAGAATATTTAGCCGATTTTGAAACGCCGACAGAACTACCTATAAAAAGGCGAATTCAAGATACAACGAGATCGGGAGATTACTCAATTATATTGGGAGGGATTATCAAAGCAAAATTAGATAATTTTGCCAAAAACAATCGGGCCACATTGGCCTCTATTTTTTACACCGCCTGGGGGATATTGCTGCAAAAATATTGCGACACCGAAGATATCATTTTTGGTACAACCGTATCCGGTAGATACTGTGGAGTAAAAGGTATAGAGGATATGATAGGGCTGTTCATCAACACGATTCCCTTAAGGATTCAATCAGCGCCCAATACTAAAGTGATTGATATCATATCCGAAGTCGAATACGTCTTACAAATTCGGGAGGCTTTCGAAAATACGCCACTGACGGATATTGGAGATTACAGTCTTCTTCGCAGGGGAAGTTCACTGTTCGATACCATTGTCGTCATGGAAAATTATCCACTAGATCACTATCTTCACCCAGAAGGCGAAGGTTGCATATTATCAGTTAATTCATATTCTATGGTTGAAATAACCCATTATGATTTATCGATTGGCATTGTACCTTTCAATGATATCGAAATTAATTTTAACTTCAAGCAGGATTGTTTTGATAAAGACACCGTGGTAAATCTAGCCGGGCATTTTAAAAGAATTATCCAGTATATTTTAGAAAACCCGGAAACAGGATTATCTCAATTAGACATATTATCCTGTGAAGAGAAGAGCCAAATTTTATTTGATTTCAATAATACCGCGGCGGAATACCCAACAAACAAGACCATCCAGCAATTGTTTGAAGAGCAGGTAAAAAAGGCCCCGGACAGGATATCGCTTGTAGGGGCAGGTTCTCAAACCCGCCCAATGGCTTTGACCTACCGCCAATTAAACGAGCAATCAAACCAATTGGCCGCGTTATTAATAGAAAACGGCGTCCTGGCAGACAATATCGTGGGAATAAAGGCGGAGCGCTCACTTGAGATGATAATAGGTATCATGGGGATATTGAGAGCCGGAGGCGCCTATTTGCCCATAGACCCCGAATACCCTAAGGAACGCATCGATTATATGTTGAAAGATAGTAATGCAAGGATATTATTGAGGATGGAAGAATGCCAGGAGGAAATAATTGTTAATTGTAAACTGAAAAACCTGCCGAAAGCACCTCCTCATCATTCATCACTCATCTTAAATGGGCGCCCCCGCCGGGGGCTTCATCATTCAAATCAACTTGCTTACCTCATCTACACATCCGGCTCAACCGGAAAACCCAAAGGAGTCATGATAGAAAATCGCTCAGTAATAAACTTTATTAAGGGGATTACAGATATTATTCCTTTTCAAGCGAGCGACCGAATTTTATCATTAACCACAATATCCTTTGATATATTCGGCCTCGAGACCATTGTGCCATTAACAAAAGGATCAACAATTATTATTGGGACCGTAGAAGAGCAACAGGATGCGGGTTTAGGCGCACTAATCATGGCACGGGAAGCTATCACTATATTTCAGGCGACGCCATCGAGACTGCAGCTATTTATGCAAGCCCCAGGACCAGGGGGGATTTTAAAGAAATTAAAATATTTACTAGTGGGAGGAGAGGCTTTCCCGGAGGTATTATTTTTAAAACTTAAACAACTAACTGACGGAAGTATTTACAACGTTTACGGTCCTACTGAGACAACAATATGGTCGAGCATAAAAAAGGTAAGTGGCGACAATACATTGAACATAGGTAAACCCCTGGTCAATACGTTTATTTACATACTAAACCGGGACAGAAAGTTGCAGCCAGTTGATGTGGCAGGTGAAATCTGCATTTCCGGTGAAGGTGTATCCCGGGGATATATCAATAGGCCTGAATTAACAGCAGAGAAATTCCCTGTTAATCCATTTATAAATGGGGCGCGACTGTACTGTACCGGGGATATCGGTAGGTGGCTTCCAGATGGAAATATCGAATGCCTGGGCAGGATAGATCAGCAAGTTAAGCTCAGGGGATTTCGTATAGAATTGGGCGAAATCGAAAACTTTTTACTAAAACATGATGAGATAAAAGATGTAGTGGTTGTATTAAAGGGAGATGAAAGCCACGATCAAAACCTGGCAGCATATTTTGTTTCGGGAATAGAGCTTTCCGGCGCAGAATTGAGAGAATATTTATTAAAAAATTTGCCGGGGAATATGATACCTTTATATTTTATCCAATTGGAAAAGATTCCCCTAACTCCCAGTGGAAAAGTGGACCGCCGCGCTTTGCCAGAACCGGGGATAACCCTGGAAGAAAACCTGGTCATGCCCGGCAATGAAATTGAATCGAAATTGGCAATTATCTGGAGTGAGGTGTTGGGAATCGATCAAAACAAAATCGGTATCGAAAGTAATTTTTTCCACATGGGCGGACATTCGTTAAAGATCACCCGGTTGGCCTCTTTAATTAACCGTGAACTGGATTTAACAATCTCATTGAGTCAGTTGTTTAAATTACCCACCATCCGTCTCCAGGCCGGGTATTTGCAGGAAATGAAACAACCACAAAGACAAAAGATGGAAAATATTCCTCTTCAACCGCTCCGACCTGCCCCCATACAGCAATATTATGATCTTTCTTATGCTCAGCGGCGGTTGTGGATTGTCTGCCAGTTCGAAGAGGATTCCATTGCCTACAACGAAGTGGGTGGCCTAACTATTACAGGGAAGTTTAACCCCGCGGCCTTTGATAGGGCCATCCAGACCCTGGCTCAACGCCACGAAAGTTTGAGAACCGTGTTTGTCGTTGTCAATGGAGAACCCAAACAAAAAATACTACAGCAGGTGGATCTGAAATTACAGCAAGAAGACCTGCGCCATCTAAAAGGGGAGAGGCTGGAGACCGAGGCGACAAAAATTATTAAAAATACCGCCAATAAAGCCTTTAACCTGGAAAAAGGCCCCCTGGCCGCGTTTAAACTCCTCCACCTGGAGGATGAAAAATATTTCCTGCTGGCCAATATTCACCACATCATCAATGACGGCTGGTCCATTGGCGTCATCAAAAATGAACTTAATACCCTGTATGATTTCCATAATAAAAATCGTTCCGCTGACGACACCATCCCCCTTCCCCCGGTTAAATTTCAATATAAAGATTATACAATGTGGCACAACCAATTGATTGCCGATGGATATTTCGACAAAATTAAAGAGTACTGGCTGGAAAAATTTAAAGACAAACCTACCGGCATAGAACTGCCATTGGACCACCCACGTGGAACGGTACAAACTTTTAACGGGGGTCGCGTCTATTACCGCATCGAAGAAAAAGACGTTTTAGCTCTGCGGAAAACGTGTGAGCGCACAGAAGAGAACGCCACCCTCTTTATGAAGCTAATGACGCTGTTAAGTATCCTCCTTCACAAATACAGCGGAGAAAATGATATCATCATCGGGTCTCCCATTGCCGGACGAAAACAGCCGGAATTGCACCGCATAATCGGGTTCCTGGTCAATACATTGGCATACCGCATGCAAGTAGAGCCAACTGAAAGTTTCCGGCAATTACTGTTAAACGTGAAAAAGGAAACCCTGACCTGTTATGAGAACCAGGATTACCCTTTCGATATCCTGGTGGAAATCCTGGGTTTGGCCAGGGACTTGAGTCGCTCCCCCTTATTTAATGTAATGATGGCTTTCGGAGACGCCGATACCAGCGGCGAAGATATGCGTTTCGAATGTACCGATGTAGAATTTCACAGCCAAATAGAAGGTTTCAACCCTAGTTTGTTCGACCTGGTGTTCTTTATCGATGAGAGAGGAAAACACCTCGACTGCGAAATCATGTATAACAGTGACCTGTACGAACGAAGTACCATCCAACGCATGGCTGCCAATTTCCTCACGCTGCTGAAGAATTTACTGGAAAACAGCGACAAACCCATTTTTGATCTGGAGTATATCGAAAAAGAAGAATACCAAACAATCATACAGCAATTTAACCAAAACAAGCAAGATTTCCAGCCGGACACCATCCAGGAATTAGTGGAAAAGCAGGTAGAAAAGTCACCGGACCGGATTGCCATCATCTCCCCCGAAGGGTGGGCCATTACTTACGACGAAATCAATAAAAGGGCCAACCAATTGGCCCATTACCTGCGCCGTAGTTACGGCATAGGACCCGGTGAGATCGTAGGAATATGCATCGCACGTTCCATAGAAATGATTATCGCCGTACTGGGTGTGGTCAAATCCGGGGCGGGTTACCTCTCTTTCGATCCCAACTATCCCAGGGCCCGTGTGCGGCACATGATCGAAGACAGCCGCGCCAGCCGGGTCATTATCGACCAGTCCCGGCCGGACCTGTTTGATGCCGAGGAAGCAAAGGAAAACGGCCAAATACTGCTGAATATCCACAAATACTGGCCGCGCATCCGCGGTGAATCACCCCAGAACCTTCAAATACAAAACAAACTAACTGACATTGTTTATGTCATCTACACTTCCGGTTCCACCGGTACTCCCAATGGCGCCATGCTCTCCCATGCGATCTTATCAAACCTAATACAATGGCAAGCAACCTGTACCGAGATCGATGGTTCTTTGCGATGTTTACAGTTCACCTCCATTAACTTCTGCGTCTCCTTCCAGGAAATATTCACCACATTGTGTTCCGGCGGTGAAGTCCATTTGATCGGAGATATAGAGAGACAGGATATCGATTTCCTGGTGGAATACCTGGCGCGGCGCAAAATCGGGAATTTATATCTACCTTTTTCGTACCTCAACTTTTTGTTCACTTACTCTAACAAAACAGGACCTGGGGATAAATCGTATAAAACAAGTTTGAAGCATATCATTACCGCTGGTGAGCAATTGAAGATAACCAGCGGCATGAAAAAGTTCCTGGATCAAAATCCCAGTATAAAACTCCATAATCATTACGGTTCATCCGAGATGCATGTGGTCACAGCCTATACACTGGATGCCCCCGGCGCCGCTGCCGAGCCTGTTCCACCGGTCGGCAAACCCATTGCCAATACGTGGATTTATATTCTCGATGAAAATGAAAAACCGGTTCCCATCGGCGTATGGGGAGAACTATTGGTGGCTGGCAGCCACGAGGTCCCGGGTTACATCCACAATCCAATACTGACTGATAAAAAATTGGTTTGGAATCCAACACTTTCTGCTATAAGCGGGCGCCGGCTGTATCGTTCCGGTGACGTCGGTCGTTGGCTGGAAGATGGGAATATCGAATTAAAAGGTAGAAAAGATTTCCAGGTAAAAATACGCGGTTTCCGGGTGGAACCCAGCGAAATCGAGAGCAAGATACTTACGCTGGACAAAGTGAAGGACTGCGTGGTAGTAGTAAACGAAAATTCACCGGATGAAAAAATCCTGGTGGCCTATATAGTAACCGATGGCCTGGATGTTTCGGAGATCAAGCGTTACCTGGGAAACTATTTACCGCAGTACATGATTCCCAAATTCATGATATTGAAA
>JAUPLE010000843.1 GCA_030837085.1 Acidobacteriota bacterium
ACTGGATTCACTTTACATTCCACTATGGTTCGATTAAAACCCATTGTCTGGGAAAAGCATTATACGCGATATTCCTACATTTGTCAATTTGAAAATCCCCGATTCCGCCCTGTTTTTTTCGTCGACCCCCAATGATGTAAAAACCCCGGGGGATCGACGAATCTTTTCACACCCTAAACCCTTACAAAATAGTCAAAGAACCTTCATCACAACAGGTTGGAAAAGGCATTCTTATTCACTCCCAATACCTCCTTCTCCAACCACTCCTCCTTACTACTGGTGAAAAATATAACGGAATCTTTATCTTCCCGGATAACGTCCTTTAACTCATACTTTAACTGCATCATCTGCCCCTCCGACATCTCCCCCTCAAATACGGAATTCTGCACATGATTCAAATACTCCTTGCTGAGCTTAAATACTTTCCGCAATACTTTATTCCCGACATAGTCCTTTAGCTCGATGTCATACACCATTATTACATACATGCTCACCACCAGATTTTAAACCCTTCATACTCTTTTTCCCCGATCAAATGCTTGATCAATTTGTATAACTCTAACCGGATCAACTGCCGGTACGATACGTTCCGGGTAAGCGTCTTATGCCGGACCGTGGTCTTTAACCGTTCATCGAAATCTTTTGCGATGATCTTCCGCGCTTCGTCCTTCAAATAGAGGTAATTTAATTCTTTCTCAAAGCTCTTCTCTGTGATCTGGTTCTTGTTTAATAGGCTGAAAATCATGCGGTCCGCCAACATGGGCTTGAATATTTCGGCGATATCCAGGCTCAATGAAAACCGACGCTCCCCAGGCTCATGCAGAAAACTGACCAGGGGGTCTAACTGGGTTTTGTAGATTTCCGACAATACGGTGGTATAAACAATGCTGTTGGAAAAGGATATCATGGTGTTGATCAAATTGTCAGGGGGATGTTTGACCCGCTTTTCAAACTGGATATCCTGGTCGATAATGGTATTGAAAGCCCGGTAATAGACTTCCCTGATATTGCCCTCAACGCCCATCAATGCGGATATACTGGCCTGCTTACTTAACTGGCCGGATAACTCTTCGATCTTTTGAATGAATTCTCTTAAATCTTTTCCGCGGGCGTCGTAATATTTGAGGTTATGCAAGATATTCCAGGCCGCGGCTTCGATGATGCGGATGGCAATAAGCAACCGCTTCTTTGGGGCCATATAATGTTTCACCTGGTTGACCAGCAGCATCCCGGAAACCAGCGCCTCCCGGGGATAAAAGGAACCTGTATAAAAGCCGTAATAATTGAAGTAATGGACGATAATGCCTTTCTGGGCCAGGAAATTCATAACTTTGCTATTGAAATCAAGCTCGCCAAAGGCATATATGCTGTCGATATCTTCGACGGGTAAATAGATTTTCTCTTCTTTGGGCCGCTGGAATTCCTTTGTAATGGTTTCCATATCTTGACCTTGAAGGGCCGGGGTTTCCGGATCGCTCACGGGGTTATCGTTATCCGGCGGGGCGCCGATCTCCTCCATTTCGACATCCACCAGGGGGCCGGATTCTTTGGGCGTTTCCTCTTCCTCTTTTTTGATCTTGATGAACTGGAGGGAATTGTCCAACCGTCTTAACCGCCCGGAATTGAATATGTAATAGTTTTTTTTCATTTTACATTCTTTCCTTATTACTTATATGTAGCAAAGTTCGAAATAGGCGCACTGTTTGCAGACTTTTGTTTTCTTGATGGGGGGTGGGATTTCCAGAGCCAGGGTTGCTTTTATTTTCTCCAGCAGGGTTTCCATTTCCTTGATATCGTTTTGGTCTAATTTGACGCTGACTTTTTGCCTGAGTTTGGGATAATTGATAACGCCTTCGATGTTTTCGACGCCGCGTTTGTAGAGGTAGTAGAGATAGTATTTGACCTGGTAGAGATCGGCTTTTTCCATGCTGTCGCTTTTTTTGACTTCGTGGATAACGCCTTTATTCTCGATAAAATCGATATTGATGGTGTTATCGATGTCGATATGTTTTTGTTCGCGTTTGTAGGAGTGTTCATCGATGAGTTTGCCGATGGTAACGAGATCGGATTTGTCTTCCATGGTAATGTTGTGGGAAAAGAGCCACAGTTTGCGCTGGCAGATGTAATAGTAATTGACATAGACGCCGGTTATCCTGACTTCGCTCATGGTTATAAAAAGTTGGTACTTCCTCCACGGGATAATAACCCTCTTGCCGAATCATATTCAAGGTCGATTATCTTCACGGATTTTTTCTTGTCGATGGTAATTATATCCCTGATATGTTTTATTAAATAATACGGCACATCCACGGTTAAATCCATGATCGCTTCCAATAGTTCGATCTTCTTGATCTTTTCTGCCGGGGAAAACCCCAACCCTTTGAGTTCATCGATCCAACCGTGAAGTGTTTCCATGTTTTCATTGTAAATGGCAATGGGGATAACGGTATGGGATTTGATGTTCCTGAACTTTTCATCTACCTCTTTCCGGTCGAATTCATAGGCCGGGATGTTCTCCAATCTTTCCAACCGTTCCTTGATATCTTTATAATACCTGGTTCCTTTTATCTTTTCAGGGGAATAGACATCCTTTACAATTGCCAGTTTTTCTTGCTCGGAAATGGTTTGATTATGGAATCC
>JAUPLE010000090.1 GCA_030837085.1 Acidobacteriota bacterium
CGTTTTAATTTTCTCAGGCCGGTTAGACCCTTGATGCCCAGGTTTTCTTCCAGGTCGCGGCGTAAAGTTTCCGCTTCGTCGTTAAATTCTTTTTTCTTCTCGACATAAATGCGTCTGATGGGGTTCATTAGTAGTCCTTTTTTTCATTATGTAATCAACTTATAATAATATACCACTTTCTATTGGGAATAGCAATCAGCAGCAGGCTGCTGCACCCTTTTTTTTACCTTCTTACCCTCTTAACCTCTCAAATTCATCTTTTCCAGGCCCGCCGATGGCAAAATTGATAGTGAATTTTGATTGGTAAACATTGTTGACTAAATTGTTAGGATAGGTTAAAATGAAAAAGGACGGTTGAAAAACAGAAATGAATGAAATTCGAGATCCAATTTACGGGTTTATAAAACCCTCTGATACAGAGCTTAAAATCATTAATACATTTCTGCTTCAAAGACTGCGGCGTATTAAACAACTGGCCATGGCGAACCTTGTTTATCCCGGCGCCAACCATACCCGTTTTGATCACTCCCTCGGCGTCTACCACATTGCTTCTTTAATGGCGGATATTTTATTGCCCGATGAAGAATACAGGGAAAAAAGAAATATCATCCGATATTCCGCATTATTACATGATGTTGGGCATGGACCTTTTTCTCATGTATCGGAAGCTGTTTTAAACAAATATTTTGAGAGTAATAACGAAGAGAAAATTCATGAGCAAATTACCCTGAAACTCATTGAATCCGACAAAGAACTCAAAGACTTCTTAGCTCCCGATGAAATTAAATGGATCATCGGACTGTTAAATGGTAAAAACGTTGACTATTCCATTATGAAGGAGATAGTATCCGGACCACTTGATGCCGATAAGATGGATTATCTTCTAAGAGACAGCCATTTTTGCGGGGTAAAGTACGGCATATTTGACCTTCACCGTTTGATAAATACGTTGGAATCATATCCTGATGGTATAGACAAACATATTGCCATTAAATACGATGGATTGAATTCACTGGAACAATTCGTCCTGGCAAAATATTATATGACCCAGCAAGTTTATCGCCATAAAGTGAGAATACTAAGTGATTCGATGATTGTCAGGGGCCTGGAATTGGGAATAGAAAAAGATGATATCCCATTTCTGAGAGATCTATTTCGATTCCGGGGGGAAGCCGACTATTTAACAAATTATTTGAAATTCTATGACGACAAAATTTTAAACGACATTCTCTTCACAGGGAAGGAAGGATATGCCTTCCACATATTCAAACGGCTCTATCAAAGAAAACTCTTCAAAAGAATTTTTTCTGAAAAGTTGAATAAAATAGATGATCCAGGGGTTCGAGATAAATTAATCAGTATAAATAAAAATGAAAAGCTGAGAAAACAGATTGAGGATATAGTTTCACGGGATATCGTCAAATGTGACCCAAATTACGTTATTGTAAACTCCTTCAAGTTTAAATCCGTTAAAGAGATGTCCAAAGACGATAACGAAGGAAAACTCATCATTAAAACCAAAGATGACACCCTGGTTGAATTTCAAGAGGAATCCATGGTGTTTAATTCGATAAACGAATCTTTAAATGAAGTTTATTTCGAAGTTTATGCCCCCTTTGAGTTTGGCCCCCTGAAGGAAAAAGACAAAAAGATGAAGGAATTCAAAGCCGAAATTTTAAATCTATTGAAAGGATTAGTCCAGGAGGGATAATATGGAAGCACGACATTTAATACTAATGATCCTTGACGCTTGCGGAAAAAGAATTGAAAGTAAAACCAAACTTCACAAAATCGCCTATTTTCTATCGATTCTATTAAAGAAGGACTTCCAGTTTAATGCCTATTACTATGGCCCCTATTCACGACCTATAGAAGAAGGATTAGGAGAGTTAACCGGGGCCGGTTTTCTAAGTGTAAGTATGAACTCTTATGGACTGGATTCCACACATGGATTTGAGAAGAAAAGATACGATTACAATATCACGGAAGACGGAGAGGCATTACTCAAGCATTTGAAAACCGAGTATGCCCGTGAATATGAAACCATTGCGAAATATACGAATTTTCTGAAAGAAAAAAATTATTTCGATCTCTCTATCGCAGCCAAATCCTATTTCATTATCGAAAAAGAGAAACAGCCTGTAACTAGTGACCAGATTTGCTTAAAAGCTCGCGAATTCCATTGGAACATCTCTCAAAGTGAAATCGATTCTGCCATCAAAATCCTCATGAAGCTCGATTTCATAAAAGAAAATTGAATACCATTAATGAAAGATCACATAACCAGGATTCACAGGCTTTCTTCCACCTGGGGGTAGAGGCGATCGATTTTTTGTTGGTATTGACCGGTTAGTTCCAGGGCCCTAGCTATCCGGATATAATGATGGATATCTTCAAGGGATAGGGCCTGGCCTTTACGGTCTTTGAGCCATTTATCCATGACCTGGTAACCGCCGATCCGGTACTCCCAGATTTCCTGTGAAATGTTGGAAAAATATTGCTCTTCATTGATGGTTACGCGGTTGTCCATATATTTAATCTTTTCCACACGATTTGAACCGGGTTTTTCAAAGCGGGAAAAGGTATTATCCAATTGCTGGGATTTCATGAGATGGATTTCGGCCAGTGCCTTTCCCAGCAGGCCCAGTTCCTTAAAAAGAGTGTAATCAGCGGTAAAGGGAACGCGGGGGAAATCGATTTTCAATAGCTCGGCGTATTTTTCCCGGTAAATATCGGAATAGAGGATGGCATAGATATAATAAAAGATATCTTCCGCGGTAATGTCAACTTTCTGCTTGCTCTTTTTCATAAACCCGGTTTGCAGGTCCTTGAAAATCTTATCATTAATATTGGGCTGCCGGTTTTGCTGATCCGTCTTGTGATTGAAGAGATATTTTTTGTTCTTATCTGGGTAAGTATAAAGTGGTAAAACCAGCTCTCCTCCACGATAGAAAAGATTAAGATCAACAATATTCATGGATATATATGATAAATTCCATTTATGATTTTTGCCGACAGCGTTTCCAAATCTTCCGATGCATAGAGATACATTTTCATCCATCAAATGTTGCATCAATTCAGGCCTGGGCATACACAGAAATCCTCTAGAGACGCCGGTATAATAAGTATAGCGAATATCAAAAGGCCGGTACAGGATGGGTAAGATGTTCATTCTATCGAGTCCGCTTTTAATTAAATCCTGTTGGGCCAGTTGAACTTTCCAATCGCGTGTATCCGGTCCGAGCTTATAAATAAGTCGGGCTTCTTCCGGCGCTAAATTTGCAAAGTGGCTGACGGTTCTGAACACCTTTTCCGGGGTATCATGAATTGTCAATTCATCCCGGGCAGTGAAGATGCCAACGCTGTTAACCGGGAAAATATCTATAATTTTGGTATATTTTTGATATAAGCTATCTAAGTGATCGCTACGGGGGGTAAAGAGATAAAACTCGGAGGCGGGTGCTAAGGTCTGCCAGGGAATGGAATCGATATCGTTCTCTTTGAGCTGCCGGTATTTGCCTTCCCTCAATCCCCACATGTCGGCATAATGAACAGAGCAGCTTTTTTCCTGCCGCTTTTTCCCACTTTTCTTGATCATCAGAACTATGGCCACACCCTGGCGGATATCGAATACGTTTTCATCCTTCGTTCCATCAGGACAACGCTCTTTCTTGAGTGAATTACCGTGTAAATCCAACAGGTAAATCTCGTCAAAGCTCTTCATCAATGATTGACGCATGCCCCGGAAGGTGGGATTATCAAGATAACTGTGGTTGGTGATAAATCCCAGCGCCCCTTCTCCATTCTGTTCCAGTTTCCATTGGGCAAAACGAATGAATTTCACGTAATCGTCCTGGAGCCATTTAGGATTCTTTTCGTTTAACGGTTTCCCATCTACCCGGTAATATTCCTTTATTTCGGTAGAAATCAATTTCCAGGTGTTGGAAGAGTGTCCGGAATAATGCGGATTCCCCAGGATGACAAGGATGGGGGTCTGTTTTTTGACCTTACCAGCCAACCTGGATTCCACGGATAGGGTGGAAATACCGGGGAGGTCGGTTTGTTCGATATCCTCCATCTCCAGGGTATTGGTCAGGTAGAGATTGAATCGCTCGCCTTCGGGAAGGTGGAAACCCATCTCGTCTAAAATATAAGACATCTTCAGGTGACCGACGGCATAAGGGGCCATCATAAGTTCAAAGGCATAGAAATTTTGCAAGAGATGCCCGCGGATGAATTGTTCTTTTACGCCCTGCCCGTATTTACCGGTATATTCTTCTAAAGCCAATTTGGCGGCTTCGGTGATAAAAGTGAGAGTGCCGGCTGCCGGGTCGAAGATATTAATGTGGATATCGGCCAGGCCGTCGGCTTTTTGGAATTTTTCCTTTAATATGCGGTGCACGGAGCGGACGATAAAAGAGACCACCGGTTCCGGGGTGTAATAGACGCCGCGCTTCTCGCGGAGAACCGGGTTATACTGGCCCAGGAAGGTTTCATAGAAATGGACGATGGGGTCTTCACCTTTGCCTTCGCTGTAGAATTCCTTTAATATTACTTCGACATCCACGGTAGCCAGTACTTCGGCGATATCGTCGATAATCCAGGCTAGCTGTTCCGGCATCTTACCGATAGAGATATATTCAAACACATCGTGCAATATACCGATCGTCTGAGGAATGTATTGGATGGCATTTTTGCGGTGGAATTCCCCGGGGCAGCGGGTACGGGCGGCGAATAAACCGTAAGTAATGGTTTGAGAATAGAGGTCGGCAAAACTCGCCTCCGTTAAGTCCAGGATGAGATATTGCTTAAAGGCTTTAAAATAACCCAGGATAGGATTGGGTTTATCGTGTTTGCCGTGTTTGTCCAGGGATGTTTCTTTTAATTCCTCAATGACCACTTGATCGCGTAAGAACCGGGTGCGTTTGGCAAGTTCACCGGCCAGTTGACGGGCATTGAGTCCCCTGGGAAAGGTAAAGGAGAAAAATTTGTCTAAAAGTTCGAGGAATTGATCCTGGTTTTCCAGTACCGGTTTGGCGCCTAATTCCACAAGGGTATGGCGACGTCCTATTGACGCCATGCCGATAAATATTCCTTCGCGATAGAATCGGAATTCCAGGAAATTGGTCAGGATAAAGTTGGGGAATATTTCGATATAACGTTTAACCTGTTCGCTTTTTTCCACATCGTCAAGATCGGTCTCCGGATTTTTGGCTTCGATATAACCGGTGATTTTCGCTTTACCGTCCCAGACACGGAAATCGGGATTCCCACCTTCGGTTTTTCGAGGCATGGTGGTAACGCATATTTGCGATCGCCCTAGGGGCTCGGCAATTTCTGAAATCAATCGGTTTAAGCTTTCGTAATAACTTTCTTCCCTGGCGTCGCTGCGGGAGAATATACCGGAGATTTCGCTTAGATAGTTATTCAATTTTTTCGTAATCATCTTAGAATATTATATACCATTTTCCCCTGTGAATAGCAAGATGCATCTTAAACTGAGGTAACTTCGACGGTGATTTTCCCTTTTTTTTTTCACAGAGCGATTGACTTTATCTGCTGATTCTGGTAAATAGAGAGGCATTAGGCTGTTGAGAAATTTAATTTTAGGGTTGACATAGACAATGAAATTAGTGCGGGATATTAACCAGATAAAGCGGTTGATGCGGCAAAAGGAAGAAGAGGACTGGGGGTTTCGCACATTTTTAAAAACCTGCGGTATCCCGGCCAAGAAAATCGATAATATTGTGCACCGGCTGTATGAGAAAATCTCTCCCATGATCGACTGCGCAACCTGCGGCAACTGCTGCACAGAAATCCTGCCCATCGTTAAAGAAACCGATGTGACCAACATGGCCAGTGGCTTGAAAATGCGCAGCGATGACTTTAAAAAAAAATACCTGGTAAAAGCCAATGATACGGCAGGCTATACGTTCAATTCCAATCCCTGCCCTTTCCTGGTGAAAAACCGCTGCACAGTCTATAATTTCCGGCCGGATGACTGCCGCTCCTTTCCGCATCTTCATAAGGATGACTTCACTTCCAGGTCCATCAGCGTCATTCATAATTGTTCCATCTGCCCTATTGTTTATAATGTCTACGAGAAACTGAAACATAAAGTCTGGGCAATGGATGTATTTGATGATTCACATTGATTAGAGAAGGTGGAGCGCCCCTACGGAAATTCGTGTTAATTCGAGAAATTCGTGGGCAGGTTTCTTAATTAGAAGTTTTTCGCAATAATTTCCTTTATTTCAAGGACTTTCTCTTCTGAATAATCGCATAAATGAACCTCTTGAACATAAGAGATGGATTCGCTCGCTAAAAATTCGAAAATAGCGCCGACGATTATTTTGATGGCCGGTTCCAGCGGGTAGCCGAAAATCCCAGTGGATATAGACGGAAGGGAAACGGATTTTAATTGCAACCGGTCTGACAACTGTAATGCGGTGGTTACTGCGGATTTCAAAAGCGCGGGCTCTCCGGCGTCCCCACCGTTCCAGATGGGACCCACGGTATGCAGGATATATTTAAAAGGGAGTCGTCCGGCTGTAGTATAGGTCGATTGTCCGGTGGGCACCGGGGCTTTTTCATAACTTTCATTTTGTATCTCAGGCCCGCCGGCCCGCGAAATCAATCCTGCCACGCCCCCGCCGTGCGCCAAATGCTCATTGGCGGGATTTATAATGGCGTCGACTTTCTCCTCGATAATGGAGTTTCGCACCAACATGAATTTCTTTCCATTGAGTTCTTTCTCTAATATTACCATGCTGCCCTCCTTTAATTTCATCATTCATCATTCATCATTAAATCTTTCAAAAATTTTATTGATGCCGCCCAATAGATCTTTTTGTGAAAAGGCTTTTTCCAGTTCCTCTTGGCTGCAAAGGCCGGTGATTTCCGGGTCCGCGAAAATCAATTGCCGGAAACTTTTCTTTTCAGTCCAGGATTCCAGGGCGTTTTTCTGCACCAGTTCATAAACCTTTTGCCGGGGCATGCCTTTATCCAGGAGCAGGGTCAGCACTTTCTGTGAGAAATAGACTTCGTTGGTAATATCCAGGTTCCGTTTGATATTTTCAGGGTAGACATTGAGGTTATCGATGACATTGATAATATCCTTGAGCATAAAGGCGGAAGCATGAAAGGCGTCGGGGAAGAAGACCCGTTCGGCGGAGGAATGGGAAATATCCCGTTCGTGCCACAATACGTTATTTTCAAAGGCCACGGATAAATATCCCCGCAGCAGACGCGCCAGGCCGGAGATGCGTTCGCACCGGACCGGGTTTCGTTTGTGGGGCATGGAAGACGACCCTTTCTGGCCGCTGGTAAAAGGTTCTTCCGCTTCCAGGACTTCGGTGCGCTGCAGGTGGCGGATTTCCACGGAGATTTTTTCAATGGCCGAACCCAGGCTGGCCAGGGCGTACATTACCTCCATGTGACGGTCCCGCTGGATGATCTGCGAAGATACTTTACAGGGAGTTAAATTCAATTTTGCCAGCGCCCGTTGTTCGCCTTCGGGTGGGAAATGAATGTACGTGCCCACCGAGCCTGAAATTTTCCCGACGGAGATAACTTCCCTGGCCCGCTGAAGACGAATGAGGTTCCGTTTTATTTCCTCGTACCATATTAAATACTTTACGCCAAAGGTAATAGGTTCGGCATGGATGCCGTGGGTTCGTCCGATAGCCATTAAATCTTTGTAAAGGAAAGCTTTTTTGAGGAGAATCTCTTTCAGGGTTTCGGTTTTTTGCAGGATAATGTCCAGGGATTCCCGGAGCAATAATGAGAGGGCGGTATCAACGATATCGTAAGAGGTGATACCTTTATGAATATAGGCGGAATCCTTACCCACGAATTCTTCAACGGAGGTCAGGAAAGCGATCACATCGTGTTTTACTTTGGTTTCGATTTCGTTGATGCGGTCGACGTTAAAATTGGCTTTGGCTTTTATGTTTTTAAGGCATTCTTCGGGTACTTCGCCCCATTCGTACCAGACTTCGGTGATAGCCAGTTCAACGTCCAGCCATTTTTTGAATTTATTTTCTTCGCTCCATATTTTTGCAATCTCATCTACTTCGTAACGGTCGATCATGTTCACTCCTTAGATTAAACTGGAATATTTAAATACCCATTTATGCGGCATATTTCAGAAGTTCGAGGGAAATACCCCGCTTAATGGCATCATTTGCCAATTTAAGTAACTCTTTATTTGTTTTGGCTGAAAGATATTCTTCGCCGCAATTATCGCACACTTGAGCGGGAACATCTTTAAAAACCAAAATAGTCTGCTCTTTATCCAATACGATTGTGACTCGACCATCAACCGTATGCCCGTTTCTACAAATTGCGCATTTCATTGCAACCTCCGTGAAAAATTATCAGCCCACATTTTTGGTTCCGGCTCATATACAGTAATAATATATAATCTTCTTTCAGAAATATCAATTCCAACAACGATATGTAAGTATCTACCTTTTTCGGAACGTCCATTTATTAAGACACTTGGAAATGGATAGTCATCCTCATATCGCTCGATAATATCTCCATTAAAAAGAACAGCGAGTACCTCTTCCTCGTCTACGTTCCTTTGAAACATCCGTTTGGTAGCATGTATCCTATATTGAATATCCCATTTATGAATGTCATTTGCAATCTCAACTAGTGTGCTCATTTTTCTAATATAGCACAGCCCTAAGCATTTTTCAAGCGCTGCACTCGGAAGTAATTTGTAAAAAAGGGGTCATAAAAGAAATTTCCTCTTATTTGAATAAATCCTTCAACGTAATTTCCCCGGTGACCAATTCCTTCGCGTATTCGTTTTGAACCAGTCCGTGGACTGTGATCATGGTTAAGAAGAGTTGTTTCCTGGTCTTGACTTGTTCGTGGAAAGTCTCCATTTTGTATTTCAATTGATTGGCATAGGATTTATCAATAGTAAATTTTTTATTGTAATGCTTAATCTCGCAAATATTGATTACCCCATCCACCCGGTCCAGTAACAAATCCACCTGGGTACCGGTTTTCGATTCTTCGGAAGAGGGAATATAGCGCCAGCTTCCGATCTCTTTGGAGATCGCCTCGATACCCAGGGTGCGGCACACCTGCCGGATATGCTTAAAACACACCGCTTCATAAGCATACCCTGCCCAACTTTTCCAGGCCTGTGACTGGGATTTGCTTTCCCAATAGTTGGCGTTGTCCCGGAGCAGTTTCCCGCGGACTTTCCGCACCCAATTTAAATAAAATAATGTATACTCGTCGATAATCCGATAATAGGTTCCTTTACTGGTATTTCCATAGGGAATAAAACTGGTAATAAAACCGGCTGCTTCTAATTCCAACAATCTTTCCTTGAATGTCCCCCCGGAAGAGCTTTGCTGAATTTTCTTCAGCAATTCATCGCGGGAGAGGCCGTAGCGGGCTTGCGCCAGGGCCTGGATTATCTCCAGGTGCGCTTCGAAGCGGTCGAAAAGTGAAGCGAAAAGTTGATCGAACTCATCCAGGAGCAGTCCTTCCGGTTCAAAACAAATTTTGTTGATATTTTGCGCGGCAGATAGGCCCCTGGAAACTGCTTTTAAATAGTGGGGAATACCCCCCATTACCATATACAATTCCAACACCTGCGCCTCATTGAGTTGAATCCCGCGATATTTCAAATAATCCTGCGCTTCTTGTAGAGTGAATGGAAGTAAATGGATCCTGGCGGTCATCCGGTTATATAGGCCGCCTTTGGCGTAAATCACTTTTTCCAGCATCCAGGAGGCGGCTGACCCGCAAACGATGAGTTTTATCATTGGATTCTTGGACCATTGGGTATTCCAATAATAATCGATAGCTTCCAGTATGCCGGACTTGTGCGTGGCTAACCAGGGGAGTTCGTCAAAAAAAAGTACGATAGTTTTGTTCTTCGGGAGGTCTCTTAGATGGTCTGTCAGCAATTTTAAAGCATCGAGCCAACGTTTGGGTTTTACTAAAGTGATTTTTCCTTTATGGAATGCCTCTTCGACAGTCCGGGTAAACAATTCGAGCTGCGTTTGCAACGCACCGTTTTTTAAACCGGTTACCTCAAAAAAGAAGCAAGACCTGGCATTAAAATACTGGTGAACCAGGTAAGTTTTTCCAACCCGGCGGCGTCCATAAATTGCCACAAATTCCGCTTCCCGTGAAGCAAAAATTTCATCAAGTTTTTTTATCTCTTCTTTACGCCCGATAATTTCGTATTTCATTTTATATCCTCCGTTTCCGTTGTTTGCCAGGCAGCTATAGCCAGCGGAATCTGGGTTTTTTAATATAGATTCCGCTGGATATAGAATGTCTATAGTCAGCGGAATCTCCTCCTTTTCTACCATAATAAAGAGAATTTTTCAAGCGCTGCCTTCGGAAGTAATCTGTATGTGTTTAAGAAATTCGCCTCTAACCGTTTTCATTAACTTATTTATCTTGCAGATCCACAGCGGAATTTTTCCCAAAAGAATCGAACCCGACAGGGCCGCATTCACCGGGCAAGTCTTGCATTCCTCCACCTCTTCGCAAGCAAAGCAGAAACTCTCATCCGTATAAAAACTTCCCTGGTAAAGGCTCTGATAATTGGGCACTTGTTTTTCAAGTATAGCCTGGTAATTTTCAATAAAATCTTCCAGCCGGCCCAGGAAATACTTTTGATATTCCAGGGTACCGGTTTTATCCTTGAAAAAATCCGAAAAAAGAAAACAGCCCCATAGTTTACCTTCCGGGGTTATTGCCAGCCGGTCTTTTGCCCCGGCGCAACCGAACATACTCTTTTTATCTTTCTCCTTTGGCCTGAAGTCGCTTAACGGTATTGCTCCGGTTTCCCGGTAATGGGCAACAAGGAAATCTCTCATATCGTTCAACTGGTCGTTTAGTTTAAGCAAATCAACGTCTGTCCACTCGTTCACTGTGGAGAGGGTTAGTTTAGGCTCTTTGATTCCCAGTTTAATTATCGATTGAATGGATAGGGAGAGGTATTCCACTGTTTCCGGGGTAAACACGCTGTTGGTAGACAGTTCAATGCCCGGGTAATGGCGCATATCTTTAATGATCTCCACCATGGCATCAAAGCTTTGCGTTTGTCTGCCGATCTCGTGGGCCAGACCGTCGAAACTCAGCATAAGGCTGAATTGATGTTGATTAAGGAATTCGATGCAGTCATCATCCAGGAGACTGCCGTTGGTGGTCATAGAGAAATGAATGTCTTTTTCGTGGTTTTTATTTTTTCCCCCAATGTAAAGAACCGTATGCTTGATTTGATCGAAGGCCAGCAGGGGCTCGCCGCCATAAAAAGTAATAAAGCAGCGGTCTTTTTTTAAAAAGGGATAGAAGAAATCAAGGGCTTTTTCGATGAGGGGTGCGTTCATATAGAGGTTTTCTTTTTTTTGGGGGCAATAGACGCAGTCGTAATTGCAGGCGTCCGTGACAATAAAAGTAAGGTTTGCCGGTTCCAATAGGGCTATTGTTTTTTCCATTACCAAACTCCTTGTAACCTTTTCTCTTTCTACCATAATGGCAAGATTTTTTCAAGAGATGCGCCGCGCGAAATCCTTAATTTTTTAAGTAACACGGATTTCAATCAAAAAATATGATATAATGATGTTTAAGATGATACCTAAAAAAAATTTAAGTTTACAAGAGGCATTCCCTTCGCTGGCAAAGGAGTGGCACCCGGTGAAAAATGCAATGCTCACCCCCAATGATGTCAAACCTACCGACGATATCAAAGCCTGGTGGAAATGTTCCCTTAAACATGAATGGATCGCTACTGTCAAAGAACGGGTGGACGGAGGCATTTGCCCCCAGTGTCCTCCTATTACAAAACCTTTTCCCAGGATGATCACACTGGCCCAAGCGCGACCGGATGCAGTTAAATTCTGGCATCCAACGAAAAACGGCAATCGTACCCCGCACCAGTTTTCCAAGCAATCGGGGAACAAAGTGTGGTGGAGATGCGAAAAAGGACATGAATGGTATAGCTCGATCGGTTCCATGTGGTATAATCCCCACTGCCCTTTGTGCTACCCGGGGAAGGGCACTTCACCCACATATAACCTGGCGGTTAAAGACCCGGAATTGGCTCTCCAGTGGCATCCAATTAAAAATGGCGAACTTCTCCCCACACAAGTTTCTCCCCACACCAGCACGGAAGTATGGTGGCAATGCGAAAAGGGGCATGAATGGAAGTCCACGGTAGTGGCAAGACAACACCGCCGGTATTGTCCCCAATGTTCCGAAAAAAAATTGGACGGCAATTACAATCTGGTTGTTCTTTCCCCGCAGTTGGTTCCTTTCTGGCACCCAACTAAAAATGAAGGCCGTACACCTTACGATTTCAAACCTAAAAGCCCTGAAAAAGTTTGGTGGATTTGTGAAAAAGGTCACGAATGGCAGCGCATTATTCGTTACATGGAAATAAATCAAACCTGCCCTGTCTGTCACCGGATTCATAATGATGCAACGCGTAATTTACTGGCTCAAAACCCGGGATTATGCCGGGAATGGCACCCTATTAAAAACGGGAATCTTACCCCGGACAAAATCGGGGGGCATTCACCGATAAAAGTATGGTGGCTGTGCCCGAAAGGCCATGAATACCAGGCTTCAGTGGGAAACCGTAATAGGCCCACCAAGGGCAGGGGCTGCCCTTATTGTTCCGGCCGTAAAGACCTAAGCAAAGAAAACCTGGCCATCCTATACCCGGAATTGGCCAAAGAATGGCACCGGAAAAATAACGGTGAATTGACCCCTGAAACGGTTTCCTCGGTAAACAACCGCACGGTGTGGTGGAAATGTAAAAAAGGTCATGAATGGGAGGCGCGCATATTTGACCGCGTACATTCTGAAAAGAACCGCAATTGTCCTTATTGCACCCAGAAATGAATCTTGTAATTGCTTTTCCCCGGTGATATAATGACCATGTAACGTAAAAAATCCAATTAAGGAGATTTATATGAGACGTAACAATATCGAATCAAAATCCAGGTGTTTTCTATCATCCTTTTTATTATTTCTTCTATCGTTAATTATTTTATTCATGGGCTTCACACCCCGGGCCAACGCCCAGACCGTCCAGGCCCCTGAAGAATTTTTCGGTTTCAAACCCGGCGCAGACTACATGCTCTTTGATTATGAAAGACTCATCGGTTACCTACAAAAAGTGGACACTGTCTCGGACCGTTTGAAAGTGGTGGAGATCGGCAAATCCCCCCTGGGCAAACCCATGTATATTGCATTTATATCCTCTGAGAAAAACATCCGGGAGCTCGATTCCCTTAAAGTTATCAATCGAAAACTCGCCCTTGATCCCAAAATCCCCGAACCGGAACGGGAGACGCTTTTTAAACAGGGAAAAGTATTTGTCCTGGGTACGTTGTCCATGCATTCCGAAGAAGTGGCACCCAGCCAGGCATCGGCTCTCATTGTCTATGACCTGGTAACCACGCGGGACCCGGAAAAATTGGAATGGCTTAATAATGCGGTTTATATGATCGTGCCCAACCTCAACCCCGACGGTATGGACATGATTGTCAACCATTATAAGAAATATAAAGGTACGAAATATGAAGGCAGCTCCTTTCCCGGGGTGTATCATAAATATGTCGGCCATGACAACAACCGCGATTTCGTGGTCCTAACCCAATCGGATACCCGCGCCGTTGCCGCTATCTACAACCTGGAATGGTTTCCGCAAGTTATGGTAGACAAACACCAGATGGGTTCCAACGGCGTCCGTTATTTTGTACCGCCGCCCCATGATCCCATTGCCGAAAATGTCGATGCCGGCATCTGGAACTGGTCCTCCCTATTCGGTTCCAATATGATGAAAGATTTGAATCTGAAAGGTCTGTCAGGCGTCGCCTGTAATTTTTTATTTGATGATTACTGGCCCGGTTCTACCCAGACTTGCATCTGGAAAAACGTGATCGCTTTTTTGACCGAAGGGGCCAGTGCGAAAGTCGCTTCCCCGGTGTTTGTCGAGCCCAATGAAATCCGGGTCCGCGGCAAAGGACTTTCGGAATATAAAAAGAGCACCAACATGCCTTTGCTCTGGCCCGGCGGTTGGTGGCGATTGGGCGACCTGGTCCAATATGAAATTACTTCCACCATGTCTATTCTTAAAACCGCTTCCAAATACCGCTACGATATCCTCCTGTATCGAAACGACCTGTGCCGCAAAGAAGTGGAAAACGGCAAAACCCTTCCGCCCTTTTATTATATTCTCCCCATAAACCAGCGCGATCAAAGCCAGTTGGTGAGCCTGGTGAACCTGCTCAAGGAACACGGCATCGAAGTTTTTCGTCTCACCGCCCCGGCATCGATCGACAATCGCAACTATGCCAAAGGAGATATTGTCGTACCGCTGGCCCAGCCTTTCCGGCCTTTTATCAAAGAAGTCATGGAAGCCCAGGAATACCCCCTGCGTCATTACACGCCGGATGGACTGATCATAAAACCGTATGACATTACCTCCTGGTCGCTGCCGCTGCATAAGGGAGTTTCCGCGGTAGAAGTGGCTAAAAAAGAAGCTGTACCCACGAATTTCGACGCATTCCTGGAAAAAATCGCCGGACCTTTTAATTTTGCTGAAACCATTCCCCAAAACTATTGGGCCGCGCTGTTTACCGTAAATCATAATGAAAGTTTCAAAGCCGCTTTCCTGGCGATATCCAGGGGTTTAAGAGTTGAACGGTTGAAAAAAGCCATGACAGTGGATGGGGTGGAATTTCCCACGGGCAGTTTTATCGTCTATCGCGATGAAAACAAAAAAGACGCCCTGGATGAGATGCTCCAGCAAATGACGGTTTCCCCCAAAATCCTGGCGGAGCCGCTCCGCCTCGAAGCGCAGGACTCGATCCCCTTGAAAGTACCGCGCATCGGGTTGGTGGAAACCTATTTCCACGATATGGACGCCGGTTGGACGCGGTTTATCCTGGATTCCTATTTTATACCTTATGTGGTGGTGCGTCCGGGCGAATTTGAGAACACGGATTTTGTAAAGAATTTCGATGTATTACTGTTCCCGGATGCCACTAAAAGCCAGCTCATGAACGGAAAGCAGAAAGGCTGGGACGACGATTATGAAGACTCCAACTATCCCCCCCAATATGCAAAAGGGATGGGGAAGAATGGGTTGGGCCGGGTAATCTCTTTCCTGGACAATGGCGGTATTATCGTTTCCTGGGGACGGTCTACGGAAATATTTATGGGTAAGCTGGAGATTCCGCCAATACAAAAGACAGGGGAAAAAGAAGAATTCTTGCTGCCGGTGCAGGATATTTCAAAGGAACTAAAAAA
>JAUPLE010000844.1 GCA_030837085.1 Acidobacteriota bacterium
TAATGATCAACAAACGTCCTTATTCAAAACCGAAGCAGCGCCTGAACAAAACAAGAAAATAAAAATCGAAGGAGACGCTGCCGCGAGACAGGACGGACAGGGTGGACAGATTGGACAAAAAGTACGGAAAGAAGAAATAACCGGGGCCAATGAAGATGAAGCCAATATAAAACCCGGCATCATCCTGCTGGACCCCTTTACCGTCAACCTCAACGATCCCTTTGCCAGGCGCTACGCCGAAGTGTCCGTCAACCTTGTCATCGATGAGAAGAAACTGGTAACCCAAATCACCAACAACGAATTATTGATACCCCGGATAAGGGACGAAATTTTTATGGTCATTTCCTCCCGGAGTTTCGCCGACCTAAAAAGCACTTCAGGCAAAGTCACCCTGAAAGAAGAAATTATGATCCGGGTAAACGAAATCCTGAAACAAGAATTCAAAAAGGAACCCGTCATCCAGGTGCTTTTTACTAAATTTCTAATTCAATAACATGATAAAAACAAAAGTGGAAGAACAAAAATTAGATCAGAGCCAGGATCCATCCTCTGCCGAGAACCGCAAAATTCGCGATTACGAGGAAAGCTTTAACAAAGCCGTTAAGGAGTTGGATGATTTCCTGGAAATCCCCATCCGGGTCAATGTCGTTATCGGGAAGAAAATGGTTAAGATCGGCGAGCTGCTGAATCTTTCCCCGGGCTCGCTCCTGGTTTTGAAACGGTCCGCCGGTGAAAGCCTGTTGATGTACCTGGAAGATACGTTCTTTGCCAAAGGCGAAGTGACCATCATGGAAGATACTTTTGCCGTCCGCATTACGGAAATAAACGACCCCAGGAAAGTATGAAGAAATAAAATGATGAATGATGCATGATGAATGATGAATAATGAAAATAAAATGAAACGAACTATTGTTTTAATAACTGTTCTTATTGCTGTTTGCGTCGGCGTGAGCGCGATCGCGCAAACAAGCGCACCATTGCAAGAGCAAACAAAAGAACAACCGGTAAATGGCGCGGGGGAAAAGACTGAAACCGTTATGCCGGAACAGCAGATGCCCTTAAACGATTCCTATTCCTTTCTCAAGTCCCTCATGGCGTTGTGTTTCGTTTTGGGATTGATTTTCCTGGCCACTTATGCCTTTAAAAAAATCACCGGCCTGAAAACCCATGGCTTCGGCGGCCTGGGCCGAGGCAAGGTCCCCATCCACCCGGTGAGCAGTATGCCCCTGGGGGATAAGAAATTCCTCTCCATCGTGGAAATCCAGGGTAAACACTATTTCCTGGGCATCACCCAGGATTCCATCAATCTCCTGGCCGAACTTCAACTGGAGATGGATAACGAGCCCGCCGCAGACACTGAAAATTTTCCCTCTATCCTGGAGCGGGCCAAACAATTATTGAATCGGACGAAAAAATCATGAAAAAAACAGCACTATTTATACTGGTATTCCTGGCGGCCCAAATTCTTGTGGGCCAAACGTTGCCGTCGGTGACCATTTCCGTAAAAGATTCCGCCAACCAAAAAGGAGAACTGGCCTCTACCGTTAAAATCGCTCTCCTGTTGACCTTACTGACACTGGCGCCCGCTATCCTGATGATGATGACCTCCTTTACCCGGTTGATTATTTCCTTTTATTTCTTACGCCAGGCCATGGGGCTGCAAGGGGTGCCGCCCAACCAGGTGATGATCGGCCTCAGCCTCTTTTTAACCCTCTTTATCATGAGCCCGGTGGGATTGAAGATCAACGAGACCGCCATTAAGCCTTACAATGAAGGGAAAATCACGGAAATGGAAGCGCTAAACCGCTCCACCGAACCAATCAAAGAATTCATGCTGCGGCAGACCCGGGAAAAAGACCTGGCGCTTTTTTACCAGCTCAGCAATACCCCGCGGCCAGCCAGTAAAAAAGACGTGGGCATGATCACGTTGATCCCCGCTTTTATCCTGTCGGAATTGAAAACCGCTTTTCAAATCGGATTTTTACTCTATATCCCGTTCTTAATCATCGATATTGTCGTGGCGTCGATACTGGTGGCGCTGGGAATGATCTTCCTGCCGCCCATCATGGTATCGCTGCCCTTTAAAATCGTGTTGTTCATCGTAGCGGACGGCTGGGCGCTGTTGATGAGTTCCCTGCTGCGAAGTTTCAACATGGGAGGTTTCTAAATGGATGTCAATGTTATACTTACCCTCAGTAAACAGGCTATTATGACGGCCTTCTGGGTATCGTTACCCATATTGGGCGTGGCCCTGGTGGTGGGCGTTATCATTTCCATTTTCCAGGCCGCCACTTCCATTTCGGATTCAGTGTTGGGGTTTGCCCCCAAAGTAATCGTGGCCGGGTTGGCCCTCCTTTACATGGGCCCCTGGATGATGAATAAACTGGCGGGATTGATGATCTACCTGATCTCCAATATCCCGAACCTGGTGAGGTGAACATAAAAAGGAGGTACGAATAACATGGAAGAGATACTGGCCCGGGCGCCTTATTTTGTAATCATATTTATACGCCTGGAGGCCTTTATGCTCTTTGTGCCCTTTTTCGATAACTCCAATTTTTCCGCCATCCCTATCCAGTCGGGCTTTGCCTTTATGATTTCCCTGCTGCTCTTCCCCACCATATCCACCACTTCCTGGGTCATCCCCAATAACCTGTTGAGTTACATGTTCATGATGGCCTCGGAAATCATGGTGGGCATTCTAATCGGACTGGTCCTGGTAATCCTGTTATTTGCGCTCCAGTTGGCCGGTCGCATGTTGGGGTTCCAGATGGCCTTCTCCATGGCCAATGTCGTGGACGTTACGTTCGGTTCCGATACCAATATCATAAGCGTTTTTATGGTAATGGTGGGCGCCATGATCTTCATTACCCTGGGAGGCGACCATTCCTTGCTCTATGCCCTGAAACAAAGTTTCACCGCGCTGCCCCCCGGCAGCCTGACCGTCACCCAACCCTTTTTAAATGAACTGTCGCGTTTGGTGGAGCACGCCTTTGTGGTGGGTTTTAAACTTTCTGCCCCGGCCGTGATAATACTGCTTTGCATTGACCTGACCCTGGGCTTGATCGGGAAAACCGCCGCCAAAATGCAGATCTTTTTCGTGGGGCTGCCATTGAAAATCGCATTCGGATTGTTTAGTTTCGCGTTGATCCTGGGATTCATTGCCGAAGTATGGGCCAAAGATATCCCGGGAATTCCCACATTTATCATGCGCCTTTTCTATTTAGGGAGAGGATAATGAGAAAAAAAATAGAGCCACTAAGGCACCAAGGCACAAAGGAACACCAAGACAAAAAAAACTTGGTGCCTTGGTGCCTTGGTGGCCAAAAACAATTAGGATAACAAATGGCAATAGACAGAGAAGAAAAGACAGAACAACCTACAGAGCGACGCAAAGAAGAAGCCCTAAAAAAAGGCGATGTGCCCCGCTCCAGGGATATGACCTCCGCTTTTGGGCTCCTGCTCACTGTTCTTTTCTTTGCTGTTTTCATGCCCTATTTCGGCAGCACCATGACCGCTTACTGGAAAAAATATTTCAGCCGGTTGGGTGAAATAACCGTAACCGAATCCTCCCTGTATATCATGGGCAAAGATTTTTTCCAGACCTTTCTATTGCTGGTGGTCCCGTTGTTTATATTGTTAATAATTGCCGCCGTGATGGTGGAGGTTATCCAGGCCGGTGGACTTAAGATCGTTTCGGAAAACGTACGCATCAAATGGGAAAAAGTCTTTTTCCTGGCCGAACTACCCAAA
>JAUPLE010000845.1 GCA_030837085.1 Acidobacteriota bacterium
AATTAAAGCAATTTGCCGTGCCTAAAATCGAGCTGGTTATCGTCAACTTTTACCCTTTCGAGGAAGCGCTCAATGAAAAAGAAAAGGGTATGGATTTCATGGTAGAAAACATCGATGTCGGCGGACCGGCCATGGTAAGAGCCGCGGCTAAGAATTTCAAAGATACCATCGTGGTGGTGGATAAATCCGATTACCTGCCGGTAGTGGAAACGCTGATCCGGGATGGAAACCTCAACCTTGATGAACGGAAACGCCTGGCCACCAAAGCGTTTTCATATACTTCTTTCTATGATTCGCTGATCGCTGAGTATTTTGCCGAAGAGGCGGAAGCGGACACGCTGAAAAACCTGGAATATATGAACATGGCCGGTAAAAAGGCCATGGCGCTGAGATACGGGGAAAATCCCCACCAAATGGCAGCGCTTTATATCCGGGATAAAAATTCCCCCCTGAACTGCATGGAAAAACTCCAGGGTAAGGAACTCTCCTTCAATAATATCCTGGACCTTTCCATGACTTATGAAATGATAAATCAATTTGCTCCCGCTGCTGGGCCCGGGCCGGGACAAGAAACGGTTGATTTTGTGGCGTTTGTGAAACACCAGAACCCCTGCGGAGCGGCCGTGGCCGGTTCCCAGGTGGAGGCGTTTAAAAATGCGCTGGAGTGCGACCCGCAATCGGCGTACGGCGGCATCGTGGGCTTTAATAAAGCCCTGGATGCAGAAACGGCGGAAGAGATGAAAAAGATTTTCCTGGAAGTCATTGCCGCGCCGGACTTTTCAGAGGGGGCGCTGGAAATCCTTAAAAAGAAATCCAATCTCAGGCTTATTAAGATTCCGCTGCATTACGTGGAAAAATGGGATATTAAAACAGTACCGGGAGGTTTCGTTTTCCAGGAGAGGGATAATGCTTTGAAGCGATATGAAGAATTTGAATTGAAGACCTCGCGCCGGTTAACGGAAAACGAAATCAAAGATGTGCAACTGGGCTGGAAATTGATTAAATTTGTGAAATCCAACGCGATTATTATTGTAAAGGACGGCATACTGATCGGGGTTGGCGCGGGCCAGATGAGCCGTGTGGATTCAGTGGACATTGCCATCCGCAAGAGCCGGTTCCCCCTGGCGGGTGCAGTGCTTTTATCGGACGCTTTTTTCCCTTTTGCCGATTCCGTGGAAATGGCGGCGCAGCATAAGATAACAGTCCTGGTGGAACCCGGCGGTTCGGTGCGCGATGACGAGGTGATTGCCAAAGCCGAAGCGAGCGGCATTTCTCTTCTCTTTACTGGCATGCGCCACTTCAGGCATTAGGTTTCGGGATTCAAACTCCTGAGGTACTCTATTATATTATTCTTGACAATTTCGTGGGTCGCTTCGTTTTCGTAAAGTTTTCTCAACGATTGCCGGTTGAGAAAGGGCAGGGTCATAATTAACATCCGGATAGGCGCCTCTGTATCATGGGCAATGGCTTCCGCTACGGACGGCCGCTTGTACCATTCCGTTTCAACCAACGCTTCATAAACGCTTGCGCGGGGAGTCTGCCGGTTAATAAACCTGACCACCAGGTCTTCCGTACAATAAGCATTGTTGAGCATCACTGCTACCACGCGTTTATCCTTCTCCTCGATTAATTGAACCATCAGCGGATAAGGAGCTATTTTCATATAAGCCAATTTCTCCCCCAGGGGGAACTTATTGTACTTCTGTTGAAATTCCATCTCCGCCTTTTTCCGGATAAACGGGTTGGCCCGGTTATTCTTTATTACCCGGATTAAATCCACGGCAGTCAAACGGGAAATTATATTTAAAGCGTAACTGTCCGGGAATTTAGGGTGCATGACCAGGTGCAACTGCACACGGTAATTATCCCTGTAACGATGAAAAATATCCAATAATTCGTCTTCGCTGATAGAGCCGAAATGCAGCTTTCTCAATAAATCCAGTTCTTCGCTCATCGCTCGTCAATCATCTGTTATCTATCATCTATCATCATTCATCATTCAGCATTCATCATTCTTTAATAAAATATTACCGCCAGGAATACCACTAACCACATAATAATATTGATCAAAAAAGGGAGATCGGAAAACAGGATTTCAGCCGGGTTTTCCCCTTTCCCTTCCGAATAAGTCAGATAGAGGTAACGAAAGACGCCGAACACTACAAAAGGAACCGTTAAATACAAATCTTTGGTATTGAATTTCTCCAATACATTAGGATTTGCCACGTAGATGATATATGATATCAAGGTAGTGGCTGTAGTAATGGAAATCAATTGATCCAGCAGGGAGAGGTTGTATTTTTTCAAGGTTTTCCGGGTTTCCGAGTCCGGATTCCCATCGGAGTTGTTTATTTTAACCAGTTCCTGGCGGCGTTTGATCAAACCCAGGAAGATGGCCAACAGAAAGGTAACGATGAGTATCCACACCGAAAGTTCGATATTATCGATATCGCCGCCGATTTTTACCCTCAGTACGAAACCCACGGCAATTACCATCACGTCGAGAATCACGATATTTTTCAGGAAGTAGGAGTAGAGGATATTCATCAAGATATATACCACGGCGATGATAAAGAAATTCCGGTTGAATTTAAAGATAGCGATCAGGGATACGGCCAGGATAACAAACGCTCCTCCCAGTGCAGTGGGAATCCTTAATGCCCCTGAGGCAATGGGGCGGTTGCGTTTATCCGGGTGCAGCCGGTCTTTTTTTTTATCGAAGCAATCGTTAAAAATGTAAATAGAACCGGCTACCAGGCTGAACAGGAAAAAGGCCAGCAGGCTTTTTTTGATATAATCGACCTGGAGAAAGCGCAAAGAGAATATCATGGGGGCGAAGATAAAGGCATTCTTCACCCACTGGTGTACCCTCATGGATTTCACAAACAACGCAAACGTTCTCATCATTTTTCGCATTGGTTTATTATAACAAATTCAGGCGTAGATTGAAAGGGCCATCTAAACTTCGCGTGTCTTAGCATTTTTTTTATTCCAGTTGAAATTTTATTGCTCTCATGTTATATAGATAAAGTTAATAAGGAGAAATAACATGCCGATAATAACGGTTTCAAGACAGTTAGGCAGTTTAGGAACAGATATTGCCCAACTGTTGTGTAAACGTTTTCAATACCAGTGTCTTGATAAAGAATTGTTGGAAGGGGCGTTTGGAGAGTACGGTATTCCCAGGGAGAGTGTGGAACGCTTTGATGAGAAGAAACCCGGGTTCTGGGATATTTTTAAAACCGACAAGGCCAGGTATTTGCATTTCGTTAAAGGCGCTATCTATGGATTTGCCCGAAAAGGGAACTGTGTAATCCTGGGGCGGGGCGGCCAGGTGGCGCTGGGTAATATCCCCGGCATACTCCATGTACGGGTGGTGGCGCCCATGGCAAAGCGAATCGAACGGATTGCCAAACGCCTCGACTGCGATGAACGGCAAGCGGCCAAAATCATCGATCAAAATGACCAGGAGAGGGGCGGGTTCCATAAATTCTTTTTCGATTGCAATTGGGAAGACGCCGATCTTTATGATCTGGTGCTCAATACCGGTTCGCTTTCCGGGGAAGCCGCGGCGCGCATCATTCAAGATGTGGCCAATAGCGATGAATTTACCGCCAGGCAGAAAGAAACGCTCCTCAAACTGGATGACCTCACCCTGGAACATGAAATCAAAACCAATATTATTTATAAAGAAAAATTGTCCATCCATTTCCTGGAAGTGTTTTGCGAACAGGGGATAGTGACATTGCGGGGGATTGCCGGAGACAGCAGGGATGTGGAAGAGTCTGAGAAGATAGCCGCGGGAATGAAAAACGTCAAAGAAGTCCACAATGAA
>JAUPLE010000846.1 GCA_030837085.1 Acidobacteriota bacterium
AAATCCGGGTTACCGCTACCGGGACGCCCAGGAGTTTTTAAAAGATCTAGAGGATGTGGGAAAGAGAAAAATAAGAGTTTCCAGGAGACATAAGAACCGGTTTGTTTATATAATTTATTTATTTATCATCGTCGCTGCCGTTTCTTTGATTATCCTGAATCCTTTCAGTACGCGCGCTCCTAAGGTTGAGACAAATAAAACACCGAAACAAGATACTCATGGCCAGGCATCGGAAACCATAGAGGATGTGAAGATAAAACCGGTTGAACCCGGGCAAAAGTCCCAACAGGAAGTAACCCCGGAAGAGGAATACCTCAAAAATATCCAGGCCGTGAAGAAATACATTGAAAAAGAGGATTTTCCAGCAGCCGAAGTCGCCCTGGAAAAAGCCCGGGTTATAAAAGATAACGAAGAAATTAAACAACTTTCCCTTACCATTACAGAAAAAAAGAGTGAATATGAAAAAAAGAACGGGGAAAGCCTTTATAATACTATCAAGGAAAATATCGATCTAAAAAAATACCTGGAATTTGCGAACCAATACCCACAATCCAGGTTCCTCGTCGATTTGAAAGAGAACTTAAAAAAAACAGATGGGAATTTACCCCCGGAAAAGTACTGGCAGGGACTGCTTCAATTGAATTCGAAAGGTTATTATGAATCCGTTTTCGGCGATGAAATAAGCGGTCACCGCATGATCTATATCCCGGCCAAAAATATCTGGATCGATAAATACGAAGTTTCCAACCTCCAGTTCAAGAAGTACTTAAAAGATGAGAATATAAAAACCGCGGCCGGGGCCACCAGTAAATACATCATCGAAGCAGATGAATACCCAGCCGTGGCTTCTTATAGCGAAGCGGGAAAATATTGCCGACAGTACGGTTTCAGACTGCCTACTGCTGAGGAGTGGCGATATATAGCGGGCAAAGGAACATATATTTACCCCTGGGGTAATGAATTGCCTGACAGCGATGGTATTTACCGGGCCAATTTCGACAGCCTCGAAGGCGTCGTGGAAAAAGACGGTTTTAGCGGTACTGCCCCGGTAAAATCCTTTGCCCCATTCTCTTCCCCTTTCGACGTTGTGAATATGGCCGGGAATGTCTGGGAATGGGTCCAGGGTATGATTCTAAAGGGCGGGGGATTCTTCTCCTCAGTGGAGGACCTGGCCATTGAAAAAACCGTCAGCGGACGGGAAAATGACCGAGAAGGTTTCAGGTGTGTAAAAGATGAAAATACCGACCAGGGGATTTAAAAAGGCCATTGCTCTTATTGTGATAGCCGCGTTTGTCTTTCACATGGATATCGCTTTACATCCCCAGGTAGAAGTCGAGATCGTAAAACAATTTCAACGGGCCAAAGCCTGGTATTTGAATGGACAATATGATGACGCCCGGATGCGCATCGAACGGGTCATCGATATCATAAATGAAAAAAACATTGACAGGAAAGATATCCTGGGAATGTGTTACCTGCTGCTGGGCGCCATTGCCGAAAAAGAAAATAATCCGCTCCCGGCCCAGGAAAATTATCGCAAAGCGCGGGGAGTATACGGCATTACCCTGGTGGATGGCGTGGACCTGGATGGACTATCACTTTACAGGATAATCGTAAAAGGTGAAGCGCCGTCGTCTACGTCTGCGTCTACGTCTGCGTCTACTCAGGGTGGAAAAATTGTGAAAGAAGGCCAAAAGAAAAAAAAGAAGTTCCCCTGGCTGTTGGCAGTAGGTGGGGCTATTGTCGTAGGGGTAGTCGTCTATTTTCTCTTTCTTAAACCCAAAAAGAAATACCAATTAACGGTAACCAGGGGTGAGGGAGTGCAGGGGACGCCCCAAACCAGTACCAATAAATACAAGAAAGGGGCTGCTGTCGAGTACAATTATACTCCGGCAGTGGGATATTCCGGCCTGGTAGTCACATTGGACGGGAGTAAAGTATCCGCGTCCGGTACTGTCAAAATGGATCGAGATCATATACTGACTGCTGTTTCCAGTCTTAATGAAGTGACGTTGGTCACGGATAAGGATGAAATGGAAATCCCGGAAGGGAAAAGCGTTTCGTTCAAGGTTAAGCTTTCCGCCCAACCGCGGATAGATGTCAATGTGACGGCCAGTCGCTTTAATGGGGACGAAGATATACAGGTGATCGATGACTGGCTGCCTTTAACTTTTACCACCTCCAATTGGGATACCTATCAGTCTATTTTTTTGCAGGCGGACGAAGACACCGATGTCCAGGATGATATGGCCACCATCCGACTCTTTGCCGTCGGTGGCGGAATCCCTGAAAAATATATTACCGTACGTGAAAAGGATAACGGCAACCCCACGGTATCTATTACCGCACCCAAAGCCGATGCGGTGTTAAAGGGGGAGGTTGTAATTACCGCGGATGCCTCGGCGGCTGAAAACTTGATTACCCGCGTCGAATTTTATATCGATGGGAAAAAAGAGGGCTTTGATATTACCGCGCCTTATAGCTACCCCTGGAGTACCGCGAAGACTTCGGAAGGCAACCATACAATAAAGGCTATCGCTTATGATTCGGAGTATCACAAAGGAGAACACGAAATTTCAGTTTCAGTGGACAACTTGCAC
>JAUPLE010000847.1 GCA_030837085.1 Acidobacteriota bacterium
CCAAACGCTGCATCGAGTGCGGGTGTTCCGAATATTACGATTGTCAACTCCGACTGCGGGCCGATGATTTTAACGTCGATATCACCCCTTACATGGGTGAAGTTCGCAAATACAAAGTCGATACCCGCCACCCCTATATTGTTATGGACCCCAATAAATGTATCAATTGCGGTCGATGTGTTCGGACCTGCGCGGAAATATTGAAAGTATCCGCCCTGGGATTTGTCAACCGCGGCTTCCGCTCCGTGGTGAAACCCGCCATGGAAAAACCCTTGTTAGAAACCAACTGCGTTGCCTGCGGCAATTGCATCGATACCTGTCCCACCGGTGCCTTGACTGAAAAGTTCCCCTTCAAAGTACTGGGGACCCTGCCCAAAGAAAATCATGAAGCCGTATGCCATTTCTGTTCCATCGGCTGTAAAGTCAATTTCAAAGCCATCGATAATCACGTTTATTTTGTCGCCAACAGTGAAGAATCCGGCGTGTATAGCACCCACAACAGGGGTTATCTCTGCGTCAAGGGCCGGTTCGGCCATCGCTACCTCATGGAAAAGAACCGCCTTACAAAACCCCTTCTTAGAGAAAAAGATACCTTTAATGAAGTCTCCTGGGATAAAGCCCTCGAATACACCGCTCAAAAAATCAAGGAAATCATCGCCAAATACGGCCCTGAAGCCGTGGCCCTGTTCGGCTCGCCCAAAATGTCCAACCAGGAACTCTACCTGCTGCAAAAATTCGCCCGTTCCATTCTGAAAACAAATAATATTGACAGTTTCTCCAATCTATTTTACGGTGTGGACCTGGACAGCCTGGATGAAAGCCTGGGCTATACCGATTCCACTGTTTCCATGGATGCTATCCGGGAGGCCGATGTTGTCATCGTGATGAACGGCAACCTTTCCCAGGAGAACTTAGTCATGGAATTAAAAATAAAAGAGGCGCAAAAACACGGCGCAAAAATGGTATTAATCGATTCCGCGCAATCCAGGGCTACCCGGTTCGCCGACCTCTGGATCGATTCCCGGAAAGGTTCCAATACCATCTTGATGAATGGCCTCATCAGGGAAGCCATCGAAAAAGGACTCGTTGCTAAAACCGGCCTGGAAATCGAAGGTTTCGACGCCCTCAAGAAAATGGCAGCTCCTTTTACCACGGAAAAAGTGATTGCTGCAACCGATATTGCTGAGGAAAAGTACCGGCGATTGCTCCAGTGGATAGCGAAACCCGAACAGAAGATCGTTTTTATTTACAATATCGACGCCCCCCGGGATAAATCCAAAAACGATTTGAAAGCCATTGGCAATTTCCTCTTGCTCACCGGTCGCCTGCAACAGCAAGGCAGCGGTTTGATCATCATGCGCGAATACGCCAATTCCACTGGGCTTATGAATATGGGTGTTACTCCCAACTATTTACCCGGTTTCGTAAAGTCCTTTGAAACCGCTGAGATCAAACCCATTGAAAAACAATGGAATAGCGGGCTGGAGAAAGTTTTTAAACCCGTGAACCTCAAAGAAAAACTATTAAAAGGTGAGATCAAAGCGTTGCTCATTTTCGGTGAGGACCCCTTGGTTGTAAGCGATAACAGCAAGTACTTCAAGGACATCGAGTTCCTGGCCGTGCAGGAAATGTTTCAGACCGATACCACGGCGGATGCCGATGTCGTGCTGCCGGCGGCCTCTTATGTCGAACAAGACGGTTCTTATACCGCTTGTGACCGCAGGGTACAGGAGGTTAAACGTTTCATGGAACCCGCGTCCGGTATGGAAAACTGGAAAGTGATCCAGGCCCTGGCCCAAAAGTTCGAGAAGAGTTTTGTTTATGATTCCATCGCCGATATAACCGCTGAAATCGATACGGTTAACCGGTTCTCCGCCGGAAATACCAACCAGTATTACAATGAAAAAGGAAAGCCCGTATATGCCCTTTACGATATCGATACCGCCGCACAACACCCGGGATTGCCCACGCTTCTTTTTTCAGAGTATTATTACAGGACAAGGATAAAGAGCCGGTTGACGAGATAATAAAATGGCCAGGGGGCTCTTTTGAAAAACCGCCCCGCCGGTACGGACCCCCGTAAAACTTTTGATAGTTAAAAGTTTTAGGAAGTCCAGGCCCGCGACGCGGGCACCCTTTTAGAACTTTTTTCTCACCTTCTCATCTTCCTAACTTTTCAATACTAGTCCCCGAAGGAAAAATTGATCTGGCTAAATTTTATTTGTTTTGATATAATTAAGACCTGGAATTTCATGTGAAGAGTATGATGACAAAAGAGGATTTATTGTTGTTGGAAAAAATGTTGTCGATTCGAGCCAGAGTTAGGGCTGGAGAGTACAGGTTTACCGTTCATTCTCTCGAGCGGCGGATTGAACGGTCTATCAACAAGACTGAAATAGAAGAAGCCATATTTGGCGGAGAGATTATCGAGGATTATCCCGAGGATAAATATGGTCCAAGCTGTCTTATCTTAGGTTTTACGAACGAAGGGAGGCCGATACATGTTCAATGCTCTTTAGAACCTGTATGGGTTATTACTTGTTATGATCCATCCCAGAAGCCATTGGATTGGGATGAATATTTTAGAAAAAGGAGGTAAATATGGTTTGTGCAGTATGTCAGGGAAAAATGGTCGATAAAAATGACGATCTGGATTTAAGAATCGATGGAAAATTATATATTGCTCACAATGTTCCTTTCGAGGAATGTTCTATTTGCGGTGAAAAAGTTCTTGACCCGGAAATCAGTGAAGTTATTTATGAACGAATTCACTTGAAAAAATACAAGAAACAAAGATTGGAAATCCCTACCCTGGATCTGGCAGTTAACATGTGAATAGTTTTCAAGTGTTTCGGGGGAGCAAGGTACAAAGTATGGCAATAATGGATAGGGAAGAATTGTCAATTATTGATTGTTAATGAGAAGTTAACGGGAAGGGCCGCTCAATAAGCGTGCGGGAAGCGTAATGATCGCTTTAAGAAGATCGAAAACAGCGCTGACGGTGATACCCACCAGGCGGAAAGGAAGGGAAAGCAGCCAGATGATGGGGTAAAGAATAAGGGCCAGCAGCGCCAGCGGCCAGCACAGGAAAAGAAGAATAAGCCATAAAAGAAATTTTGCCATGCTACTCCTTTTATAAAAACGCGCCTGGCAGGAGTTGAACCTGCGACTCCAGGATTAGGAATCCTGTGCTCTATCCTCTGAGCTACAGGCGCATTTACGCATTTACGCATTCACGCACTTAAGATATAAAAATATCATTTTTTCCAGTATATGTCAATCTCTATCGAAATTTTTATGGAAAAACTTTTTAAAATATATTATTATATTACCTGTTTCCTTTGTTTCCAGGATTTAAAAAATATCAGGAGGCACAGTGAGAAAAATATTATTATATATAATACTGGTGGGCCTGGTAACAGGTATGGCCCACCTGGCGGCGCAGGACCAGGAAAAACAAGAATCACCCGAAGCCCAGGAATCCAAAGATGCTGGCCAAGACCCCTTAAGTTACCAGGTAGACGTGAACGTCAAACTACTCCCGGTTTTTGCCCTGGACGCCAATGAAAATCCCGTCTTTGACCTGGGACAAGAGGATATGGAACTCTATGTTAATGGCGAACAACGGGAAATCGCTTATTTTAAACGCTACGATTTTGAGGCCAGTACCATTGAAAAGCAAAAGAATATCCCGGAAGAAAAAGAACGAGTAGTATTTATTATCTTAGATACCATGTTTAACAGTAACACCGGTTTCAAACGCGCCAAAGTGATTGCCGGGGACATCGTGAAACAGGGAAAACCGGGCGATCAATTCATCGTATTTGAGAATAGTCTTTTGGGTGGCCTACGGTATATTGCCGGGCCCACCGACAGCCGGGAGAAATTATTGGAGAAAATTGCAGGGCTTCAGAGACCCATTGAGAAATGGCTTACCCATTTATTCAACACCCGCGACCTCCTCAATAATATCGATTTTTCAATCGAGACCGAAGAACGTATGGATACCTCGCAGTGGAAAAAACTCAGGGATTTTTCCCTCGACTCCGAAGCAATGCGATACAAGCACCAGGCAGAACATTTCTGCCGGGTACTTTCTCAATTTAAATATATCCTCAAAACCATCAGTAAACCTAAGCTGGTTTTCCTGTTATCGGAAGGTATGGCGGACGGCGCTTTTAAGATGAAATTGTTGAGAACTGAGATAAAGGCGGTAGAAGATCCTCGGCATGAATCCGATGCCGAACTTCGCCGAAGGCAATTTGAGACCATACTGGTCAAACCTGAAAAAGATGTATTACAAGAAGACAAGGCCTATTCCACGGATTTATTTCGCTACCTGGATGAAATTGTAAAATCCATCAATTATGGCGGCAGTGTGATCCATACCATCAATCCCGGGCGGCCCAACGACACCAATGACGCCGGGGTCTCGGGCGAAAAGAGTTTGAGATACCTGGCCGGCGAAAGCGGCGGAAGCTATTTTACCGGCTCCAATACCCAGGAGATTGTCAAACGTATTGTAAAGTCTACTTCCGCTTATTATGAAATGGTTTTCTATTTCGATCCCGCCCTGGGTGATAATCTCCAGGTGGAACTTAAATGTAAACGTAATGGGGTGCGGGTCTATACCACCGCTCAAACCGAAGGCGGCCGCTCATACCACGATATGGACCCGGTGCAAAAAAGAATGTTTGCCCTTAATGTTGTCAACGGCGGTTCCTGGAGTCGCAACTCAGGCAAAGTCATGCGTATCCCTTACCGGAAACTGGAGGTTAACAAAAACGACAAAGAGGAATTCTATACCCTTGATATACCTCTCCCCAACCAAATGAAAAATAAAAAGTTGGATATATTTTTGATTCAAAGGGACACGGAAACCAACCGCGTCGATATGAGCCTTGTCTATAGAGATGCTAAAAACTGGGTCAAAATTAAAATCAAAAACAGGGGCAGTGAAAGCCTGGAAAAATTTTTCGTAATCATCGAGCCCATGGATACCTATTGCATATATAATAAAACATAACGATGAATGATGAATGATGAATGATGAAATATAAAGCATTGATGTTAGTATTGAGTTTACTCTTTGTTTTTTTGGCGATGGCGGTTTCAGCGGCGGGGCCAATTGGAAATGGTAAAGTTGAAAATGAGGATGAGATATGGGCGCGAGCTGGATTTGTCAATCCAAAGGTGGAATTGATTAATGTGGACACCTTTTATGAAAAAATACAGCAGGTGTTTACGCATTCGTTTGATTTGACGCTGGTCATGTTCCGGGGAACCGGGTGGAGTAAGAAGGTGATTTTGCGGCGATTAAAGAAGGTGGCCGATATTTATGCCCAGTGTGGGGTGCGGTTTGGACAGGTGACCTTCGTAGAAGCCGGGGCGCCGGCTCCGGAAGGGGTGATCGATTTCGGCAGCCCGGGGGGGAATGCGGAGCAGGATATCGCTCAACGGGTTCTACCTACAGCCAGGCCGATTCTTTTTTATTTCCGGTCGATTCCCAAATTTAATGCTTATGCCTGGCCCGAAAGCAGCGAGGATGAGGATGTGTCGGATGCGCTCAAGAATACCGCCTGGTTCTCTTTGAGTGTAACCATGAAGTTGAATATTAAAATCCGGCACCCCAAATATATTTCCGAGGCGCATGAACTGGGGCATATTTTATTAGATTCGTTGGAGCATGTCGGGGTAGGGGTAGGAAATTTGATGGCAGAGAGTTATGAATATGAGAATGACCGGCTTACTCACGATCAGTGCCGAAGGATAAAAGAACATCACCTGGTTAATCCTATTATTAAATAGTAACCTTTGTATCCTGAAATCCTGGCGGCAATAATTCGCGGCGCACCAATAAGTGCGCCGCGATATGGCCCTTAGGGCCTTCTTAGGGTGGCCGCGCCGCGGCCTAAAAATCAGGCAGGTTAAATTGTTCCAGCAAAATCCCGAAAGTAATAACAATAATCAATAAATCGCTGTCAAAAGGGACATTGATGCGAAATCCTTCTTGCATATATTGTTTTTTCAGAGTCTCTACCGTATCGGGATTAAAATACCCCTGTTTTTTTATCCTCTCATAGGAGAGGAGATCATTGATGTACTGGATGTTTCGCTGCAATAAATAAGGGCTCCCGGGCGCGACAAAACCGAATTTCTCCCGTTTGAGAATCTCTTCCGGGATCAGCCCTTTGGCTGACTGTTTTACAATATATTTCTCATCGAAATCTCTAAGTTTCAAATCCGGCGGGACAGTGGCTGCAAATTCGATCAAATCTTTATCCAGGAACGGATACCTGGCTTCAACCGAGTTGGCCATGGCCATCCGGTCGCCGTGATCGGATATTAAGTGGTCGGCAAGGCGCAATTTATAATCAAGATATGATCGCTTATGAATGATATCCTTGTTGGCCAGTCTCTCCTTCTTGACGACATAATGATTCAGACAATCGACGTCATCGTAAATCTCATTGACTCGCTGCGAGTATAACTCCTTTTTTGTCTTTGTGAAAGCATACTTGTTTTTCTCGTAGAAGAAACTACCATCGCCGTAGATTTTCTGACGTATGGCTTCTTCGCAAGGTGTGTCCGGCGTCACCTGTTTCTTTTGCATTTGCCGCATTTTGTCGAAGCGGTATCCCACATATCCCGCAAAGAATTCATCCGATCCTTCGCCGGTTAAGATGACTTTGATATTATTTGCTCTCACCAATTCAGACAGGGCCAGGGAAGCGGTGTTATATGACTCTTTTATGGCGCATTCGCAGTGGTAAATCGCTGTGACCAAACGCTCACTGATATCCGTGAACCGGAATACGATCTCATGGTGAAGCGAATCCACATATTTTGCCAGGATGCGTTGATACTTTGATTCGGAAATATCTTTTTCAATGAAGTCAATGGAGAATGAATTACTCTTTATCCCGCCTAGCAGCCGGTGCGCCACTGCCGTTGTGATGGAAGAATCCAGTCCGCCGCTGATGTAAAATCCCACCGGCACATCGGAGCGCA
>JAUPLE010000848.1 GCA_030837085.1 Acidobacteriota bacterium
GATGACCGGTTTTTAGATCTTTTAAGACAAATAATTTTTAAGGATTATAAGGAAATCGATGAACTTAAAGGAGATGTGGCTATATTGAGATACATAAGTGAAAAATCAGTCGCTATAATTTTACTAGAAATAAGTTTGAAAGGTAGTGACGCAGAGAATGATTTTGAATTGATTCGGTTTATTGCGAAGCTCAAGAAAAAGACAAATATTATTATTATTAGTGAAGCAAGTGAGAAACAAATTGAAGAACATACCAAGGATATTGATCAAGATCAAATATACATTTTTGATAAGACGAAAGTGGCAAATGATACTGAGGCTATTCGAAAAACCATTGAATCGATAATTGAAAAATTAAACAGCGATACATTGTATGTAGATGACAGATGGATTTTGATGACTTTAGAAAAATCTAGGGGATTTCAGTCATTTGGTTTTCAATTCACCCCATTTTTTCATGATGAAATATTAGAAGATGAGATGAAAGATTTTGAGAAAAATGACTACACAATCTGGTTTAGCAAACTTTACGATGAAATCATATCGAAGCGATTTAAAATAGTATTCGATACTTCGAAGTTTGAATACATTATACCTGCAATGGAAAATCTTATATGGTTGGAACGCATATCCTACATCACACCTTTTTTCTCCTCCAGGAAAAGATATAGGGATCATTTTTTGCACCAGTTACGTATTGCCGTCTTAGGTGATTTTCTATTGGATACATATTTAGATGAGAATACAAAATTAATAGATTATATCAATGCTATCTTACGGGATGGCCCCGATACTTTTCCGGATTTTATAGGAAATGATCCTGAAAGAGAAATCAAGAAGTGCAGGATTACCTGGTGGATTACTGCTCTAATGCATGATTATGCCTATCCATTGCATCTTATATTTGATCCCATTTTGTTTGACCCCGGTTGCGTTGAAAAAATGAAAAAAGGTTTTATAGAGGATTTTTTTAACCCATTTTTAGACAGTCATAAATCTACTAAAGAAGAATTTGTAAGAAGTTTCAAGGAAAAGTTAACGGAATTCTTAGAAGCTGTGAAAATCGATGAAAAATACAGAGCGAATATTTTTGAACATCTTAACGTTGATATTTCTCATAATATTACCAGCGCCTTCAATCTTTGGCAGTTGCAAAAAAATCAAAAAGAAAAGAATGAAAACTTCTGTATAGGATTAGCCTGCCAATCTATTTTGCTTCATCATCCGTTTGGTGAATCGCGAGGGAAGAGTATCAGTTTTAACAAATACCCTCTTGCCTTTTTACTCACATTATTGGATGAAATCCAGGATTGGGGGAGGCCAACTTTAATAACCGATGATCAGAAAGATCCTACTGCCATAAAAAAGGCCATTGATTTGAATAAAATTGAGATAAAAGGAATATTTCAAAAAGGGAAAAAGTTAGATAGATGGTATTTTGACGATAAGAAAATTACTATTACATTGGACTATAGTAAAAACAATAATGTTAAACCGGAGCATATTAAAGGTATAAGCGATTCAAAAACGAAAAATTTAAGTCGGTTGCATATCGGAAGTGAGAATTTACCCGAGATAAATGTTCAATTAAAATTCACAGCGGGATCTTCTGATATTATACAAATAAAGCGGAGAGAAAAATGAATAAAACAATTAAAATTCTTCTTGTCGACGATGATATCAATTGGCGAAATCTCATGAAAGAAGTTCTTGAAAAAGGAGATGCCAATTATGACGTTATCACGGCCGACAATGGTCATCAAGCAATCGACCTGATTGGAAAAAAAGAGTTCCACATCGTTATTACCGATATCAGGATGGAATCTGAGTTTAGCGGCCTTAAAATTTTGGATTATGTAAAAGAAAATTTCCCTATCATCCCGGTCATTATGTTAACCGCCTATAGCTCGGTTCAAACTGCGAAAGATTCAATAAAAAAAGGTGCATTCGATTTTTTCGTTAAGGGGGAAGACGATGCATCGAATGAAGAATTACGTAGAAAAGTAGCCGAAGCTTTGATGCAAAGAGAAATTGATAAAAAAAAAACTTCGATTATAAAGTGACACGCCAATTTCCTTCCTTTTTTGCTGAAATGTTCGATGAAATGAACAGTGCCCTGGAACCTATAAAAAAATTCAAACGGCAGCTCGATCTGTTCGAAACAATCTTAAAATTCTTTTCTATAGTCGTGGTCAGTGAGTATTTAGCTGGAGAAAAAAGAATCCCGGATATTGATTCCAGGGTCATTGCTGAAAGGATTTGCACCCGGGGCATGGGAGATTGGTTTCAAATGAGCCTCGAATTCTATAAAAATAAAAAAGAACTCCCCGACCACTTTTTTCTGGATATATTCTCTAATTTCTTTACGGGCAAAAATAGGAAATTAATGGCCGACTTGATTGAACTCAGGAACATAAAATGGGGCCATGGTTCTAAACTCTCAGATGCCGAATATAATAAACTGATAAAAGAGTCCAATGAGATAATACTCACTCTACTGAATGATCTAAGTTTCTTGACCGGTTTTTCATTATTTCGCATTGTTCATATGCGAATCTTAAACAATCAGAATATTTATAAATTGATCGATTGTTCCGGCTCCAACCTCAATCTCTTGCCATCGGAAAAAACTTTTAAAACCTTATTACCCAGCGAAGAGATGATCATAATCGATTTGAAGGACGAAAACCACCATCAATCCTTGCATCCTTTCATAATCCTGGAAGATTGCGGGCAGTGCAACCAACCGGAGATATTTTTCTACAATGGATTTTATAAAGAAAAAATTCATTACTTAAGTTATAAAACCGGTCATGAATTTATCTCCAGCGACCATGTCCACCGCTTTCAAGAGTTATTAAAAGGGATAACCCCTAAACCGGTCAATAGTCTCATGGAAATGATAGAGTCGGGGAAGTAGGAAAGTGCTCGCCCGTTAATTGGCCAGGGCCCTTGGGCCTACCGCTGGAAAATTTTTTATACTGCAATTGGCAACAGTTCCCGAACGTGCAGCACCTGCCTGCCGCTAAGTGAGCGAATATCCTCTCGATTGAGAGTAAGAAGAGCAATGGTTTTACCATCAAAATCAACAAATTCCACTTCAAAGGCATCTCCATCGTCATAACAATGTACCACAGCCCCTAAGTCGCCATCTTTCAGACCATGCTCATCAATGTCATGAGTAAGTGCAACTGTCTCTAATTCATGTATCATTTTGTACCTCCAAATAATTTACTTACAGCGGGTATGCTGTCACAAAGCGAGGACAATCTTCACCGGCATCGATAATCCAGACCGTCCTCACTTTTACGAGGATACCCACCGGTGTTTCAAGCGTGCCTTCGATAATGTACTTCATCCCATGCGGGGATGATATAATATCCCTGACATCTTCGGAGCGGGCAATATTCAGAAACTGCTGTGCCAATACA
>JAUPLE010000849.1 GCA_030837085.1 Acidobacteriota bacterium
CAGTGGGTGTGAAGGAGTTTTTTTGGGCATTGAATCCGGGAGTAACCAGGTTTTGAAAAATATGAATAAAGCTGCTGACACGGAGAAATATTTGAAGGGTATCGAATTATTAAAAGAATATGGGATCATAACTTTCGGAAACTTTATCATTGGTTTCCCTGGCGAAACCGATGAAACGGTCCAGGATACTATCGATTTTATTGAGACTGGTGGGTTGGATTTTTTCCGCGTCCAACTGTGGTATTGCGAACCCATTACCCCGATCTGGAAGCAAAAAGAGGTTTATGATATCCGTGGAGATAGTTTTGAATGGAGCCATGCCACGATGGATTCCCGGAGGGCCAGTGACCTAGTTGAGAAGATTTTTTTAACCGTAAAAAATTCCGTTTGGGTCCCCCAATACAATTTCGATTTCGATACGTTCTGGCACCTCTATCACCGGGGTATGTCCATTGAACAGATCAGGAAGTTTTTAGAAAGTTTTAACCTGGCGGTAAAGGAGAAATTAATGGATCCTTTCCGAAAAGAAGCCAGTTATGAGTCCCTGGAACGTTTAAAGAATGCCTGTTCGTTAACGGAAACCGTCATACTTCCAGTTGATGGAGACCAATCGCTAATGGATGAAGCTGAAGTAGAATTCGAGTTTTTATAGGAGAACCATATGTTAAATGAAAACGATAGAAATATTTTACTGTTTCGATCCCGGTTTTTAAAACAAAAAGATTATTGGACCCGGAAGTTATCCGGCAAGTATGAGCCCACTGATATTTTGTTTGATTATGAAAATGTTCATCCCGCGGAAAAGGATGATGGAAAAATAGAAATTTCGTTTCCCGCTGAATTGGGAGCCCGCGTAATAAAGTTAAGTAAAGGTTCCGGCCTTTCGATTTATATACTCTTATTGGCAGCATTGAAAACTTTGATTTTTCGTTATACCGCCAATGAGGATATTACTGTCATTTCCCCTATTAATAAGTTGAAAGTTACAGGCGAAACCATCAACACTCTTTTATTTGTTCGTGACAGGTTGGAAATCGGCATGACATTTAAGGAAGTGGTACTTAATGTCCGACAGTCGGTCCTGGATGCTTATGAGAACCAGGATTATCCGTACGATAAATTGTTGGACTACTTATTTTCTTCGTCAGTGGAGCAGAGTCGACGGGCGATCTCCAATATTCAATGTTCCCTGGCAGGTATTCATGATAATGGAGATATGGAGAAAACAAAAGCCGGTCTCTCCTTTCATTTTGTCCAGGATGAAAATCGCTTAAAGGGTTCTTTGCTATACGATCCCGGTGATTTTAATAAGACTGAACTATTAAACTTCTGTGGACATTTTATTCTCTTGTTGACAGGCGCCCTGGAAAATATAGAAACCAGGATTTCGGATATTTCATTCTTAACCGAGCAGGAAAAAAAGCAGTTATTGCTGGATTTTAATGATAACAAAGCAGGGGGTGTGGTGGGCAAAACGGTTGTTAATTTCATTGAGGAACATGCGGGGAAGGCCGCCGATACCACCTGTCTTTGCTGCCTGGATGAACAAATAACTTACCGGCAATTGGATGAACAATTTAATTGGTTGGCTTATTTATTAGTAGAAAAAGGAGTTCTGGCGGAGGATATAATTGGAATAATGATGGAACGTTCCATTAAGATGGTCATTGGGATATTGGGAATAATAAAAGCAGGTGGGGCCTATATGCCTATTGACCCGGATTACCCGCAAGAGCGTATCGATTACATGTTAAAAGACAGCAGTGCGAAATTTTTGATTAATGAAAAGTTTTTTACGGGGTATAGGGGGGCGGTTTTTCAAAAAAGCCCCCCTCTTAATGGAAATCTAGCCTACATTATCTACACTTCCGGCTCAACAGGAAAGCCCAAGGGTGTGATGGTAGAGCATATGGGCACGATGAATCACATCGCGGCCAAAGTACAGGACCTGCAACTGACACAGGAAAGTATTGTGGCGCAAAATGCCTCCCATATGTTTGATATTTCGGTGTGGCAGTTTTTCAGTGCATTAACATTGGGAGGTAAAACCATCATATATCGAGATGAATCGATATTTGACCCCGATCGATTTATTTCTTTGCTGATACATGATAGGGTCACCGTCCTGGAAGTTGTTCCGTCTTACTTATCGGTAATGTTGGAATTCCTGGATTTTAATTATAAGAAATTTGAGTCTCTTCGTTATCTCCTGGTAACTGGTGAAACAGTGACACCACGATTGGTAAAAAAATGGTTTGAGAAGTACCCGGGGATTAAAATGGTCAATGCGTATGGTCCCACTGAAGCTTCTGATGATATCACCCATTTTGTAATGGCTAAAGCGCCGGAAGGTGATAGCATACCGATAGGGAAACCCATCCGAAATTTTAATATCTATATTGTCAATAAAAATATGAACCTGTGTCCTCTTGGAGTGAAGGGGGAAATATGCGTAGCCGGTATCGGGGTTGGTAGGGGTTATTTGAATAATGTAGGCAAGACCTGTGAAGTCTTCATGCGCGATCCATTAGACGAAGGAGTCAATGTTAGATTATATAAAACAGGTGACCTGGGGCGTTGGCTTGGGGATGGGACCATTGAATTCTTCGGTAGAAAAGACAGCCAGGTAAAAATACGGGGATTTCGCATCGAGTTGGGAGAGATAGAAAGTCGATTGTCTTCTTATCCAGGCGTCAAGGATGCAGTTGTTATTGTCAAAGAAGTGATTGGATCGGAATCGGATGATAATGTGAAAGGGGAAAAATATCTATGTGCATTCTTGAGTACCAGGGAAAAATTGGATACTCAACTGATTCGTACTTACCTATCTGAGCGATTACCCGATTATATGGCGCCTGAGCAATATGTGGAATTGGAACAATTGCCCCTGACACCGAACGGCAAAATGGATCGGAAAGCTTTATTCCAGTTGGATGTCAATAGGTACATAAAAAAAGAGTACATCGCCCCCCGTACCGAGGTGGAAAAAAAGTTAGCTGAAATATGGTCGAAACTTTTGGGATTAGAGAAAGATATTATTGGTATAGATTCTAATTTTTTCGAGTTAGGTGGGCATTCGTTAAAATCAACAATCCTGGCTGCCAGGATCCACAAAATATTTAATGTGAAATTATCCCTGGAAGAAATTTTTACGAACCCGACTATCCGGGGGTTAGCGAAAGTTATGGATACATCGACCGCTGAGCACGAAGAGTATGCATCGATAGAACCGGCAGAAAAAAAAGAATATTATGTGTTGTCATCGGCGCAAAAGCGTTTATATTTTCTCCAGGAAATGGAGGAATCAGGCATAGGCTATAATATACCCCAGTTCATGAGATTAGAAGGACAACTCGAGGTTGAAAAGCTTGAAAGCATCTTTCGCCAGTTGATCCGGAGGCATGAGAGTTTTAGAACATCCTTTCGAATGGTAGATGGGGAACCAGTGCAGAGGGTTCACGACAAAGTGGAATTTGAAATAAATAAAAGTTTTGCGGAGCTTTTTCAAAAGCGACTCCCCGAAGGGCTGCCGGAGGCGGTTATTGAGCGTTTCATTCGGCCCTTTGATCTGTCGCGAGCCCCGTTACTGCGGGTAGGGTTGATAAGAATCGAAAAGAACCAGCATATATTGATGGTGGACATGCATCATATCATCTCCGATGGCGCCTCCATGGGCATATTGGTTAAGGATTTTATGTCTCTATATGAAGGACGGGAATTACCTCAACCACGGATCTATTACAAAGATTACGCGGAATGGCAAATCCATGTGCAAGCAGGGATCAGACAGCAGGAAACCTTTTGGTTAAAAGAATTGGCGGGTGAAATCCCGGTTTTGAATTTACCCACTGATTATTTGAGGCCCAGGGTTCAACGATTTGAAGGAAGTACTATGAGTTTCAACCTGGACAGCGATAATACCCGGGCCTTGAACGCCCTGGCGTTAAGGCACAGTGTGACATTGTACATGGTACTGCTGGCTGTATTCGATATTTTTTTGGCGAAACTGGGTAACCAGCAAGACATAGTCGTAGGGACGCCTGCGGCGGGACGGCGTCATGCAGACCTGGAACAGATCATCGGCATGTTTGTAAATACCCTTTCGCTGCGGAACTACCCGACAGATGAGATGGACTTTCTCAGTTTCCTGGAGGTAGTGAAAACAAGAACAATATCCGCTTTTGAAAACCAGGACTATCAGTATGATGCGCTGGTAGAGAAGATAATGCCCAACAGGGATGTTAGCCGTAATCCTTTGTTTGATGTTATGTTTGTGCTGCAAAACACCGATTTGCATATGACAGGGACAGCGATTCCCGGTTTAAAAGCCACTCCGTACGATTATAAATATAAAACATCCAAATTTGACCTGACATTAATCGGCTTTGAATTAGGCGAGACACTGTCGTTCACATTTGAGTACAGTACTCAGTTATTTAAACAAGAAACCATCGAAAGGTTTATTGTCTATTTTAAGTATATCGTGAGGAGTATAATTGCAAACCCGGATCAGCGAATTTGCGACCTGGAAATATTAACTGACGAAGAGAGGAACCGAATATTACTTGAATTTAATGATACTGTTTCTGTATATCCGAAAGATAAAGCGATTCCTGGATTATTCGCGGAACAGGTGGACCGAAACCCGGACCGTATTGCCGTCGTAGGGGCAGGTTCTCAAACCTGCCCTATCACTCTGTCCTATAATGAATTAAATGAACAATCCAACCGATTGGCCGGTTTGTTAATCAACAAAGGCGTCCTGGCGGACAATATTGTTGCAATAATGATAGAACGTTCGGTTGAAATGATTATCGGGATTATGGGCATATTAAAATCCGGGGGCGCGTATTTGCCTATCGATCCAGTATACCCGCAGGATAGAGTTGATTATATGCTGAAAGATAGTGGGGCCCGGATTTTGATAAATAAATCCGAAATCCGAAATCCGAAACTCGAAACAAATCCAAATGTTCAAAAAATAAATGTTCAAAACAAAAGCTTTGAAGATTTGATGGTTTTGGATTTTGA
>JAUPLE010000850.1 GCA_030837085.1 Acidobacteriota bacterium
CGGTCCGAATTCATTTGCCGCATGCCGATCAGCATGGGACCGTTAAAATCAAATTCGCATTCATATTCTGAATCTTCTTTGAAAAAGACCTGGCTGAGGATACATTTATTTTTGTTAAAACTGCCGATATAATTGGCGGTGGATTTGACTTTCTCTTTCAAGTACCGGGTATCCATGCGAAATCCTTCCAGGCGGTTTAACGAACCTGCCATCAAACCGACGGTGGCCCCCACCACTACGCAGGTTTTGGGGTCGGTAATAATACCGTTGGATTGGGCAAAAGGGTACCAGATACCGATGCGGTAACGGCCCAGTGGAATAATCCGGTCCGGGGAAAGGGGCAAGTATTGTAAAAAAATTTCTTTTATTACCGGCAATACGGTTGGTCGTCCGGCCAGGATTAAATAGTCGCAGTTAAATTGGGAAATAACCCCACAGAGTATCCCGATCATTTTTTGCATGATGTTTCGTATCACTAAATCGATGGCCTGGTTTTCCAGGGTCAATTGGAGGCCCTGGATTTTAAAATCCCTGGCGCCGTGTTTGTTGAATACCCGGTTGATATGTTCCAATACTTGCGGATGGGGGGCCGGGTAATCGATAAAAAAAGAATCGAAATTTCGTACTTCTTTTTGCCGTTCTTCGGTCGCATGCTGCATCATACCGAGGGCAAAAGGGAGGGCCACCTGGTTGGCAAACATTTTTCGCAGCACCCGGTGTTGGATCGATTGGTTGCCCACATCCGGGCCGAAGAGGAAATTCATGGCATCGATGGGATTGCGGCAGCCGCATTCTTCGGCTTTATCCCGTATCACCGGCAATAGCACCTGCTCGATGAGGCCTTTTATAATATCATCGCCGGCCAGGTTAAAACTTTCCCAGAATTTAGGTTCCGGGTTTAATACCACCGTAGCGGGATCGGAAGATTCCTGGTATGAACAGATCATCAAATCGGTGGTTCCGCCGCCGATATCGATGCTGGCAATAGTTACTGCCGGTTTACCGGGGAAAATGGCATCCTGGCGAATTTTCCCTTCCCATTGAAAGTACATTTTGGAATCGCCGCTGTAGCGATGGGTGATTTCGCTGTAAATATAAGCCAGTTGACTGCAGGTGGCTTCATCGTAGCCCCAATCCCCGCGGCCGTTTGATAAAAAGGCATCTTCGGGTGCCGGGATGACGGTCATATCTTTAGCGATGATACAATCCCCGAAGTAAATTTTCAGGGCTTGAATCGCTTCGCCGGCAGAGTTTCTTAATTTGAATTTTTCGGTTTCCAGCATGGCCGGGGGGCAGGTTAATACCACCCGTTTTAATTTCCTGGGAATCGTCTCCTGGCCAAACTTTTTGCGAAATTGTGGGCTATTGATAAAACTGATGGCGTGCAAAAAGATTTCCCCCAGGGCAAAAACCATTACGGCGCTGCGGGGAAAAACCGGGTTTAGCGCCGAGATTTTACCCTCTTTTACCAGTTCTCCTTCCTCGGTAAAAAGGGCTGAAAAATCATTAAGCGCCAGTTTGGCCCTGGAACTTTCCGGGGCAGAGGAATTAAAATACCATTCCTGGCCTTCTTCCCGTTTTTGGGTATCCCACAGGTACCGTTTGGGGCTGGACATGCCGGTATGGTAATTGATATTGCCGTTTAGTACGGCGAGGCGTACGGCTTCCGGACCTACCCGCACCAGGCTTGGCCAATTAAAGCTGTTTTTCTTGCCGGAGAGTTTTGAAGAGGCTTCGGGTCCGAAATCGGTCTTTAGAAATTCGCAGTGCATTTCAAAAGGCCGGTTATATTTCCGGTCAGGAATGGAAAGGTCCCTGATCTCCAGTATTTCGCAGTTGGTAAAGGAAAAGGGGTGATTTTTGTTGGTGGTTTCCACCACCAGGCCGATGGTCCGGGAGTTGCCCACATCCAGTACCAGGTCCACTTCAATGGCCTTATTGGCGGAATGCAGCGATACGGTCGGGAAGGCCCCGGCGGCATCCAATACTTTTAGCAATGTTAAATACAACCCGATATGAATAAAATTATATTGGTTATTCTCTAATCCAAGCTCTTTTTTCCTGGACTCAAAGATTTGTTTGAGCCAGTCTTCGACCCATTCGCTGCCCACAAAAAAGCCGTTATGTTCAGGTTTAATCGCTGCCGCAAACTGGGAACCGTTTAAATCTTCGGGTTGGGGAGCTAAATAAGATTCGGTCTCTTCGCCGCCGCAGGTAGTATCGAAAGCCAGCACCACATTGTGAGTATTGGGGTCTGATGATTCCTTTACATCCGAAATGGCGTTAAACCACATACGTGCCCAGGTGGTAGGCCCCTGGTGAAAATTCTCCTGGTAAGTTTCCTTGCGAAAGTAAGGCAGCGGCGCCCATAAACCCTCAAAGTATTGAATCGCCTGGCGTGCTTTTATGGAATAGATTTTATCTTCGCGTATTTCTTCCCGGGTATCCGGGTTGATAAATTTTCGTAGGGAATCATCATATTCGGGCAGTACCAGGCTGACCTGTTTACCGCCATCGCCGCTGCTGACAATTTCGGCAAAATCGATTCCCACATTGATAACCGCGGGATGTTCCAGATTAAGAACTCCATCATAAAATTGTATCCCGGAATTTCCTATCAACTTGATTTCTTTTTTCATTCCCTTCATCCAAAATATTTTGTTCCGATGTCCTGTTCCATTTTATAATTTTTATTTTTTATTTTATAAACGATTTGTTAAATTAATATTAAGAATACATTAATAAAGAGTTAAGATTATATTCCCGGCAACCCCCCATTTTTTTCTTCCTTTTATTACGTAATTTTCTTATCGTATCCGGGATCGACATATTAAAGGGAGGTGATTATTTATGGATAAATTTATGTATGGCGACTTGTTCGGTTTCAAAAAAATCGTAGATTGCCGTAAAATCAACCAGGTCGAATATCTCATACAACTGTTCACTCACGCCGCAAAATTTAATATCCCCTTCTTTTTCCCGGACTTCATCAAGGTAACTCATAATGATTCCCATACCCGCGGAACTGATGTAATTGAGGTCACGGCAATTGAATACAATATAGATATGTTCATTCCCAATATGCTTTAGGATTTCCTTTTCGACTCGTCCCACGTTATGCGCATCAAGATGGCCTTTGGGGTAAATAACGACAACCCTATCAATGACCCTGGACCTGATATAAAAGGTTTTCATACTCGCCTCCTGAAAAGGTTCATTCATTAAAGCGATCATATAACCGCCCGGTTAAATAATTATGAAGATGCCGTTAATTATAGATATATTTTCATTTTTTACCCTGGGAAATGGCCCGCTAACCAAATCTTAACAAAAATTTAATTCAATATTAACATTTCTCCTGTATATTTCTATCCCTGATTATAATAGGATATGGGAGTTTCCGAATGAAAAAGATTCGTTTTTTTATACTCATGGGTTTATTAGCGGCGGCTTTGTGTTGCTCGCACTGCAGCAGTAACAAAACAGAATTTTCGATTATTTCGGGTTCCGAAAATAAACCCCTTGAATCCATACTGATGAAATTCGCCGGGGAAAACAATATCCACCTGGACATACACTATAAAGGCTCAGTAGACATTATGATGGAATTGGGTAAAGATCAGTTCCCTTATGATGCGGTATGGCCGGCCAATAGTTTATGGATTTCCCTGGGAGACAAAAATCATGTGGTCAAACATATGAAATCCATCATGATTTCACCGGTGGTATTCGGCGTCAGGAAAAGCCTCGCGGAGAAGTTGGGCCTGGTGGGGAAAGATGTGTACGTGCGGGATATATTAGCGGCCATCCGGGAGAAAAAACTGACCTTTATGATGACTTCCGCCACCCAGTCCAATTCCGGCGCCAGCGCCTATATCGGATTCCTATACGCACTGTTGGGCAACCCGGATATGATCACGAAAGAAGACCTTCGTCGCCCGGGACCGCGGGAACAAATCCGGGAATTATTGAAAGGTATCAACCGCTCCTCCGGTAGTTCCGGTTGGTTGAAGGACCTCTTCTTAAAAGGAAATTACGATGCCATGGTAAATTATGAAGCGGTGATTATCGAGGCCAACCGGGAATTGGTCCGGCAAGGCAAAGAACCGCTTTACGTGATTTACCCGGTGGACGGCATTGTCCTGGCGGATTCACCTTTTGGCTACGTTAATAAAGGGGATAGCCAAAAAGAAGAAACTTTTAAAAAACTCCAGGTCTATTTACTTTCCGATGAAGCGCAAAAGGAAATGCTCCGGCACGGTCGTCGAACCGGTTTCGGCGGGATTACCGGCGCCGTGGATAAACAGGTGTTCAATCCGCAATGGGGCATTCAAGCGGATAAAATTTTATCCCCCCTGAAATTGCCGCCCGCGGATGTGATCCTTGAAGCGCTGCACCTTTATCAAACCGAATTCCGTAAGCCCTCCCTGACGATTTTTTGCCTTGATTTCTCCGGCAGCATGGAGGGCGAGGGAGATAAACAACTGAAACAAGCCATGGGGATCCTATTGGATCAACGTATTGCCCGGCAGTATTTAATCCAGGCTGCCGGTGAGGAAGTGATCGTGGTTATCCCTTTCAGCAGTTCCATAATGGGCCAATGGCAGGTTTTGGGAAACGATGAACAACAACTGGGCAAACTCCTCGATGATATCGTCCGCCTAGCCCCTTCCGGGGGAACCGATATTTACAGCCCGGTGATACAAGGATTAAATATCATCTCCCAATACGACCCGGGGAAATATATGCCGGCCATTATCCTGATGACCGACGGCGAATCCAATACCGGGAAAAATATCGGGGATGTTAAAAAGGCGTGGCAGCAACTGGGGCTGGATATTCCTATTTTCAGTATCATGTTCGGCAAGGCATCGCAAGAACAGTTGAACCAATTGGCTGAACTGTCCCGGGCGCGAGTTTTTGACGGCAGGAAAGACCTGGTTAATGCCTTCCGCGAAGTCAAAGGATACAATTAAAACGAACAGGATGATGAATGATGAATGATAAGTGATAACAGATGAGTCAATCCAAAAACGAAGATGAAAGTACCCCCCCGGTAAGCCCGGTAGGGAACGTAGCAGCCGCTCTTATCGGCGGTGGGGCGTTTGTACTTTTTCTCCTTGTCTTAAAGATCGGGATTATTGTCTCCCTGGCGGTGGGGGCCTTGGGGTACGGGGCCGGCTTACTTATTTTCTCCTCGAAAAAGCCTGATAAAATGATGATCGAAGCCCATTTGCACGGTGTCAGTGAAGAAATGCTGAAAAAAACCCTGGAAGAGGGGTATTGGAAATTGGGGCAAATCCGCGCCTTCGCCGGTCGCATCCAGGATAAACGGATCAGCCGAAAAGTTGAAGCCATCGGCAATGCGGTGGAAGAAATCTTTGAAAATTTCAAAAAGGACCCCAAAGACATCAAAGCCGCCCGGTCCTTTTTGAATTACCAACTGGATGCCGCCATCAAAGTTATTACGAAATATTACGAATTGTCGAACCGCCGGGTCCAATCCGCGGATATTACGGGATCTTTGAATAAAACCGAGTCCCTACTGGAGAGTATCGAAAAAGCCTTTAAAAATCAACTGGCAAAATTGCTGGAAGATGACGTCATGGAACTCGATACCGAAGTGGAATTACTCAAAAAAACATTGAAAATGGAAGGTTTAGAGGATAACTAAAATGAAACTATCACAAACAATAGGAATTATTATCCTGGTTATAATCATTGGCGGCGCTGTCGGTTACAAGTTTTTTTATGTGGATAAGCCCGTCACCCACCTGAAAGGCCTGGTGGGCGGTGAAAAAATGGCGTTCCTGGAAAATGAGAAAGTCCGGTCGATCTTAAAAAAGAAATACGGGCTCGTAGTGGATTATTCCAAAGCAGGGTCTATCGAAATGGTTAAAGAAGCCGCCGGTCCGGATATCGATTTCCTCTGGCCATCCAGCCAGGTGGCGCTGGAACTGTTCAAAATGACCAAAAGCTCTCAATTGCTAAAAGACGAAATCATATTTAATTCCCCCATTGTGCTGTACAGTTGGGACATTGTCGTCGATGCCCTGATTAAAGCGGGGATGGTCAGGAAAGTCGACGAAGTGTATTACATTTTCGATTTTCCAAGGCTCCTGGACCTCATCGTTGATAATAAAAAATGGTCGGATATCGGTCTTGATGAGTTATTCGGTAAAATCATTATTATTTCCACCGATCCCTCGAAATCCAATTCCGGGAATATGTTTGCCGGGTTAGTCGCCAATATCAGGAATAACGGGGATGTAGTGGACGACGGCACCATTGATACTATCCTGCCCGGGATAAAAAATTTTTTTTCACGTCTGGGATACATGGAGCATTCTTCTTCCGACCTGTTTGAACAATATCTTAAAACCGGGGTAGGCGCCAAACCCATTATTGCCGGTTATGAGAACCAGATAATTGAATTTTCTTTGCAATACCGGGACCTCTGGCCCAAAATCAAAGAAAAAATGCGCATTCTTTATCCTGAACCCACGGTCTGGAGCGCCCATCCCCTGATGATATTGAAACCCAATGCCAAAGAACTTATTACCGCCCTACGCGATCCGGAAATCAATAAAATCGCCTGGGAATCCCATGGCTTTCGTACCGGGATGCTGGGGGTGCAGAACGACCCTAAAGTGCTGCAAGTGGTCGGCATTCCAGGAAACATTATCAAAATTATCCCTATGCCCGGACCGCAGGTGATGGACAAAATTATCCGGGGCATCCAGGGAAATTAATGACATACAATGATATACCAATTATCACATGAGAAGGAGGAATAATAAATGACATCGGAAAATTTAAGTTTAACGGTTAAGAATCAAGACGCAGTAGATGTAGTTGATTGGTCAACTCTCAACGAAGAAGAGCAAAAACAAGCCCGACAAATTGCCGGCCAGATCAATTTCAAAGACTCCCAGGCAGTAGTGGCCTATGGCGTCGGCGCCCAGCGAGATATCGCCGCTTTTTCGGATACCATCCTCAGTGAAGTCAGGGCCAAAGATACCGGGTTCGTGGGTGAAATCCTTACCGACCTTTTATTAAAAGTCAAAGGCGTTGATGTAGACAGCCTTGGGGCCGACGGCGGATTTTTAAGCAAGATACCCCTGGTGGGCGGTTTGTTTAACCGGTTCCAGCGGTTTATTGCCGGTTATCAAAAGATAAGCACCCAGATCGATCATATCTCGGATGAGTTGGACAAAGCCCGGATGGGACTGCTGCGGGACATTACCCTGATGGACCAGATGTTTGACAAAAATATCGGGTATTTGAAAAACCTCGATATATATATTACCGCCGGGCAATTCAGGCTGAAAGAAATCCAGGAGAAGGAACTACCGGGAATTAAACAGGAAGCCGAGGCTTCACAGGACCCCATTTTAGCCCAGCAATTCCAGGACCTCCAGCAGTTTCTTAACCGTTTCGATAAAAAACTCCACGATCTCAAATTAAGCCGCATGGTAGCGATTCAAACATCCCCGCAGCTTCGCCTGGTCCAGAACGGCAACCAGGAACTGGTGGAAAAAATCCAGAGCTCGATTTTAAATACCATCCCTTTGTGGAAAAACCAGATCGTTATTGCCATTACCCTCTTCAGGCAGAAAAAGGCCCTCCAATTGCAGCAAGAAGTCTCCGATACCACCAATGAACTGCTGCAAAAGAACAGCGAATTATTGAAACAAAGCTCTATCGAGATAGCCAAGGAAACAGAACGGGGTATCGTGGATATCGAGACCCTCAAGAAAGTCAATACCGACCTGGTGGCAACTATCGAAGAAACCTTGAAAATCCAGCAAGAAGGCCGACAAAAACGCCGTCTGGCCGAAGTGGAATTGCGGAAACTGGAAACCGATCTTAAAGAAAAACTGGTCAGCTTAACTTCTTAACCGATAAGGTGTTTGATGGCGGTTTCAGTCGGATAACAACCTGATTCGAGTGAACATGTAATTAAGGCTTTCTTCTTTAAGAATCACCCGGTAATACGAACTGTCTTCCAAATGTTCCAGTCGGTAGCCGTTAAAATCGAAATACTTTTGCGATACATTCTTATCGAACCAATAAACCAGCCGGATGTTACCCCGGGATATTTCGATGGAGGTGAGGCCGTTTTTGCCGATGGCGCAGCCTGAATTATATATACAGGGGACCAGGGGCTCGGCATTGGAATTGTAAAGATTACTGATCAAATCATCTTCTTCCCTTTTATAAATGATATCCCGCAGTTCTTTTTTGTACTTTATTATCCTGTTTTCCAGGACGGTTTTTCTCGCCGGGTCAGCGGCCGGATATTCCCGGCATAAGTTTTCAATCTTAAACTTCAGGGTTTCCTTTTTCGATAGGGATTCGAATAGAGGGCGATGGGTATGACCGATAATCGCCATAATTTTCATTATCCTGGCAAAGTCATACACCCGTTTCTCGATCTTGTATTTTTTCCTTTTGTTTTGGGCCACAGAGTAATTTCTTATTCTTAAAAAATTGGCAAAAAATCGTAAGACGATATTGATAAACCAGTGGAGCCTATTATAATACTTGTTGCTGGCCTGGTGGCCGTGGAATATAAGTATATACTGGCCATGATAATCCAGCTTCAGTGCTTCCATGATCGGTATATCTCCGGGTGTCCCCTTTATTAAAGATAATTCAAGGTCATGATTCCCCACCAGCTTATAAAGCGACCGGCGGTTATCAAAACGTTTGAATACCTTGTAAAGTTCCTGCCACCGGGCGGCGACTGCTTTAAGGGAGAAACGGTGAAGTTCATCGATATCCCCGTTCAGTATGAGCTTATAATCTTTTTTCTCGTAATAGTGTTGGAGGATGTATTGGAAGAGGGGACCGTTATGAAGGAAATCGTCCATCTTGCTTCCGTCTCCCATGTGTAGATCGCTGAAAATAACCAGGTCATCGCTGTCTGATATATTTACAGCCGGTGTATTTGCAAAAATTTTTTCTAACTGTTCCATTTGTTTCACTTTCCTTTTCTCCTGTATTGTAAACCGATTGTGTGTAGAATTGATTAGCAATCTCTTAATATTCGATTAAGAAGAGCCTGATGTGCTATTTAAAATTATTAATCAAAAATTAACGATTCTTTCATTTGCATTTAACAAACCTATAGGAAAATATGTCCTTAAATAAAATATAGAAAAATATAGGAGGAAAAATGATTTCTATGAAAAAAGTGTTAGTGGTTTTAGTTGGAGTGATCCTGTTAGTGATTGCAGCAATGCCTGTTTATGCCGGTGTATCGGCGTATGCTTTCGGAGATTACTATTATATGTTCAAGAGTAATAACGCCAACCAGGAAAAACTGAACGGCTTCTGGTTAAGAAGACTTTACATCACCTATGACGCCGACATTTCCGACAAAATTAAAGCGCGTGCCCGGCTTGAAATGCACAGCGACGGTAAATTCGGCTCCAGCGAGCTGAGCATTACCCCTTTTGTCAAGGATGCGTATATCTCTTACCAGTTCTTGCCGACGCACGCCATTGCAATCGGTATCCAGGAATCTCTGACCTGGAGCAATATCGAAAAATTCTACGGCTATCGGCACCTGGAAAAAACACCCTTTGACCTTTACAAAACCCGTTCATCCAGGGATTTTGGGATTTCCTTGAAAGGTAGTTTCGACGCCGGGAAAATATTCAACTACGGTTTAATGTTCGGGAATTATTCCAGTTATAAGGAAGAAATCGATAAGTACAAACAGGTTTCCGCCCGTTTTACCGTTAACCCCGATGCCAACTGGATGTTTGAAGTGAGCGGCGATTACGTAAAACGTTCCGCCGCCAAAAAAACAGTATTGCTCCAGGCCTTTGCCGGTTACCAGGGCGATTGGGGCCGCGTCGGTTTGAACTACGGCCAGGAAAAGATTACAGAAACAGGGAAAGCGGATGTGGATTTCGGTTTGTTTTCCGCCTTTGCCGTTGCCAAATTTAATAAATTCGTAGAAGCCATCGTACGTTACGATATGACTACCGACCCGCTGGTCAGCGGCAACGACCGTTTCTTGATTATTGAAAAAGGTTACAAGACCAATTTATTTATCGTCGGCCTGGGCTGGAACATCCACCCCAAATTCCAAATCATGCCCAACCTTAAACTGGTTACTTATAAAGAAAACGCCAGCGGCGTTAAACCCAAAGACGCCTCCCAGTTTAATGTAACCTTCTACTATATATTCTAATAAAAAGGAGAAAATACGATGAGAACATTAACGATTATTTTGACACTGCTGTTAATGCTGGGTGCGCTTAACGTCAACCCGGCATACGGTGCAGCGTCGGCAAATGAAAAGATAGTGGTAGATGGTTCCACCACTGTGGGTCCGATTGCCAAGGCCTTTGCCGAGTATTATATGAGCAATAACCCCAGTGTGAATATCACGGTCTCCGAATCCGGCAGCGGCAACGGGGCCAAGGCGTTAATCAACGGTTCCTGCCAGGTGGCTACCATGTCCCGTTTATTGAAACAAAACGAATATGAAGCCGCAGTGCACAGCGAAGTCTTACCGGTCACCCATGTCGTTGCTTTCGACGGCATTGCCCTTATCGTTCATCCCGGTAACCCGGTGAAAGGATTGACCATGGACCAGGTTAAAAGTATGTACCTGGGCAATATCAAAAGCTGGAAAGAAGTGGGCGGCCCCGACGCCCCCATTATCATCATCAGCCGCGACACCAACAGCGGAACCTATGAAACGTTTGAGACCAAAGTTCTAAAGGGTGAAAAGATCGCCAAGAACTGCGAATATGTCGGCAGCAGCGGCGCCATCCGCAGCAGGGTGCAAAGCACCCCGGGGGCCATCGGTTATGTGGGTATCGGTTTTATCGATAATTCCATCAAAGCCCTTGAGGTTAACGGCATCTATCCTTCCCTCGCAACGGTTAAAAATGGTAGTTACCCGATTTCCAGGCCCCTGTACATGGTAACCAAAGATTACCCCAAACTGGGAACAAAGCTCTTTGAATTCGTCAACCTCTATTTGACCAAGAAAGGCCAGGAGATTGTGACCGAAATCGGTTTTATCCCCGTGACCAACTACTAACTACTGAAACACGAAACACATATAAGTTGTAACAAAGGGCCAGTCGCCGGGGTTGAACGGCGGCTGGCCTTCCTTATTTTTACACAGCGGCTTTTTACCACTTCCTAGCCCTGCTTTACATGAACCTCTTTGCCATTGAAGACGATCGCCAGTTTTTTACGATTTTGGATTCCCCTTTCGATCAATTCGGTTTCGTATTTTTTTTCTTCGATCTGTTTAATTGCGTCTTTCACGGCTGATTCAACCGTTTCGTTTTCCTCCGCATCCACGGTTTTGAATTCGATGACGTAACCGGTTTTGGAGATGTCCCTGGGAATAATCATGATATCGTATCGTCCATATCCCGACTCACGGTTGGATTTGATTTCATGGGTTCCGGATATCCAGACAAGAAGCCCCATGACCAATGCATGGTAGACTTTTTCCGGTTCTCCCCGGAAATCATGGTAACTGAATACAGCCAGCACAATCGCTTTTAGCATTTTCTCGAATAGTTTGATATCTCCATCGATCAAAGCTTTAAGCATGATTTCCACCCGTTCGGGTTCGACCCTGGCTGTAAAAAAGCGCCGGATTATTCGTTGGTACGTGGTCTTAACTTCTTCGTTGGGAACCGAAAGGGTATAGAATACTCTCCCCGAATCGGGTCTTGGCGCGGTCTGCTTTAAATATCCGCCCATCAATAAATAACTCCAGAACGAATCCTCATCCGTATCGATATCTTTTAAAATGATATTCTCATCGATGGCTTTTTCAATGGATTCACCGCGAATGAGCTGCTCCAACTCTTTTCGCAGCTCGACATCCCCCCTGGACAGCAACAAATCCACCATTTTGTTATCGGAGGTATTAATCCAGTAAGGTTTAAGTTCCTTATCCTCATCATTGAGGAAATTGATAATGGACCAGGGGTTATATATCACATTACCGCCAAATCGATACCCATTGTACCATAGTTGGACCTGCTCAAGTATATCGAGAGCATCGAAATCCTCCAGCATGGTTTTTACTTCGTTTTCAGTGAATCCGAACGAATGGTTAAACTTTTTTGAAAGCAGGGTATATACACCGAGATTATTGAGATCGGAGAAAATGGATTCTTTGGCTATTCGCATAATACCGGTAACAATTCCTTTCTCCAGGTATTGGCCCGTGTCTTTCAATCCTCCCCCCATGAACATACGAATGAAATTGATAATCTCATCATAATACCCATGGATATACCCGGAATGAACTGGTGTGTCGTACTCATCGATCAAAATAACGGCCCGTTTATTGTAAAACCGGTTTAAGAAAATAAGAAGACTCTCAAGGCTATTTGTATAATCGCTTTTACTTCCCGATAGGTCTATAATCTTTTTAAAATAAAACTGTTCATGTGCCATCAGTTTATGACTCTCAAGCAGGTAAGAATGCCTGGCATACTCTCTTTGGATAAGCTTTTTTATACTATCCAAACACGATTCCCACTCCATATCTTTTATTTCCCTGAAGGATAAAAAAATAACAGGGTATTTCCCCATTTTGTCCAGGTACTCCGGGCCTGTCCGCGATATAGCCAGGGAATCGAATAAATGCGCATTGGGATTTTGAGACTGGGGGCCGGTTTCGGCGGTTTCGGCGGAAGGGGGCAGGGATTCGGTGGCCCAGGTATCCGGGCAACAATCATAAAAGTATTTCAACATCGTAATATTAAGCGTTTTACCGAACCGGCGGGGACGCGGGATAAGAAGAATTTTATCCCCGCTGTCGATGACCTCTTTGATAAAAAGGGTCTTATCCACGTAGTAATAATCGCCGGTTATCACATCTTTAAAATCCGAAAACCCGATGGGTAATTTTTTCATTTTCATTTTGTTTCACCTGTAATATTATAGCACATTGAAAAATCACCGGCAATAAAGGAAGGGCTCACTCCTTGAAAGACAGATGCCCACGAATTACACGAATTAGCACGAAGGATGATCGTAGGGGCAGACTTGTTGGAAAACCTGTTTTAAGAAGTAGAGACGCTGCGCGCAACGTCTCTACCACCTCCTGCCGCGCCTTTTTTTTATACCGGGAAAGTAATGGGAATTAGGTAAGGATAGGGTAGGGATTTTTCGCCAGTGAGGAAAAGGGATGCGGAAAAGGGGACAGGCAAGGGACAGGTAAAAAAAGACACCTATACCAGTGAGTTAGTGCTTTTGGTAATAAGGTCTTCAAGCATGATTTGCCTGTCTTTCTCAAAGTCTTCAATTTTGATGGGGTTTGTCCAGCGAATCTGTTTAAACATGTGTGTAGGAAAGGTTTTCAGAAGATCAAATACCATTAATTCTTCAATGGCTTCCTTTTGGTCGGCCTCATGGATAATTTCATCCCATTTGAATGAGAGTTTTTTACAAATAAACCAGATGTCTGCAATGTCTTTAGGTTCAAGGCGAGTAAATGCCGTGATTTTGTTGGAAAGCATGTTTCTTAGATTGTCCACTCTTGAAAAACTCTTAAAACAATTCAATTCACCGAAATGTGGGATTTCACGTTCGTTGACAAAATCAACTTTCAACTTTGCCTGGAATTGTTCCTGGTATTTTTTGTGAAATTCATCGGTATGGATAAAAAACTGGACAAAATCCGTTGTCATTATACGCGTTTCTAAAGTGAAATGCAGCTTGAGTTTTGCGATTATT
>JAUPLE010000851.1 GCA_030837085.1 Acidobacteriota bacterium
ACGATATTTCCTTCTTTATCTTCGGCGTCGGCGTAAAGTGTAAAGGCGCCGTTGCCCTGGTTGGGCAGCATATTGGTCAGCAGCATATAACCCCACCCGGCGCGGTAATTCCATGGATAGTCCGGATACGCTTGTTCGACGTCCGGTCGGGCGCCTTCGACAAATACGGCGCTGCCGATATATACCCGCTCGCTTCCTTCCCCACTTACCGGGTCCCGGTATATTTTAACGGACATGACTTCCAGGTCGTCCAACGCCCAACCCGTGACAGGTATGCTGCCGCTTACAGTCGTTCCATCAACCGGGGTGGAAAACTCCCCAAAGGGAGAAGCACCCGTTTCCCAGATAATCAGGGTCACGGTAATTCCCAACGATAAATTGGAAGCAGCCGGATCGGCGATAGTAACTTTTCCCGTATAAGTCCCGGCTGTAAGGCCGGTAGGATTGACGTCAACCTTGATGTCGCCGTTTCCTGTGCCAGCGGCAGGCGAAACAACTATCCAGGTTTGACCGGCATCGGCGGAAGCGGTCCAGTTTAACGTACCGCCGCCGGAATTGCTAATGACAACCGTTTGCGCCTGGGTTGTTACATTGACGGCGCCGCCGGCGGCGTTGACGACGGCCCCGAAATTCAAAGTCTGTCTGCTGAGCATGATTTTAGGTGGGGCCGTGATGGAAAAATAATTATCGGAATAATCGCCGACACTGCCCTGGTATACACGCACTTTATAATCCGCGCCAGGGACAGTGGCGTCAGATGGCGTCCAGGAAAAAGTCCCGGCATTGGCGGCGGCAGTCCCGATATTGGTAGAAAACACCCCGCCTTTGTATAGATCGATGGTCACATTCCCGGTAAGACCGGTTTGGGCCCAGGTAATAGCGTGGGCGACTCCCCTACCCCAGGTTTCACCGCCGTTGGGGGCGGTGATTGTCAAAGATTGTGCGGGAACTTCCGATACCTGGTAAATGTAAAGTTTACCGGAAGCGCCGCCGGTCACGTAGGCGTAATCGCCTGAGGCGGCGACATTTTTGCCAACTACGGCGGTATCGCTGAGAGCCGCGGGTACAGGGGCATCCGGGTCGGAAATATCCAGCACCTGGAGTTTATCGTAACGCACGGAAGCAAATAGGTAATTACCGGAGGCAGCGACGCCATAGGTATAATCCTGGGTAAAGCCTTGTTTTACCAGCACCGGGGCAGAGGTTTCGGAAAGGCGCACAACCCCGAGTTTCCCGTGGAGGGCGCCGATATAAGCGTATTGCCCGGAAAAGCACATCGCCTGGATATTGCCTATTAACCGGCAGCGCCCATCCGTCATATCTTTAAAATAATTTTCATTTTCCGCGGCGTAGACATGGCTTCCGGAAACTCCCACCTCATCAAATGACCCAGTCCACAAGGCATCCTGGACCGGTTTCTTTGGATTCGATATATTTACCACTTCAATGGGGCCAGCGTGATCTTTATAGACCAGGTAGGCGCGGGTCCCGGACACAACAACCTTGGTCGGTAAAATAGCAGTAATATACTTGCCCACCTGTACCGGGGCATCCGGGTTGGTAATATCCACTACATGAAAATCCTTCTTATAGTTCACCAGGTAAGCATAACTGCCGAAAACCGCAACGTCCAGGGGAGAAGTCATCCCCGAATATTTCCCTTTCTTTTTCGGCGCTGCCGGGTTAGAGATATCCAGTATCAGCAGGCCGCTCTTGCCGCCAGGCAAATAGGCATATTTCCCGGACAGGCTGATGTTTTTCGGGTTCTCTACTTCATCCCATGAGCCGACCTGTCCCGGGGCAGAGGGATCGGAAACATCGATCACCAGGAGTCCATTTTTTATAGACGATGCATAAACAAATGTCCCTTTAATGGCGACGGTTTTGATATCGGCCGTGGTTTCATAAGCGCCGGTTTCAACTGGGGAGTCCGGGTCGGCAAAATCGACGATCTGGAGATAGTAGCTGGGGTCTTTTTCTCCTTCCTGGCAGTCAAAGTCGCAATATTTTGTCGTGATATAAGCATAATGGCCGGATGCCGTGAAATCGACATTTTCATCAAAACCGATCCGGTCATAAGTCCCGACCAGGATAGGATGCGAAGGGTTGGAAATATCCAGCACATGGAGCATCAAATCCCCGGATACATAGGCATATTTGCCGGAGATAACGACTTTTTCCAATGAAATGCCGGTAAAAGAGCCCACTGTGGTTAAATTGGTGGGTTTGGAAATGTCAAGAATATAGAAACCTTCTGAGGATGCCACATAGGCATAATGCCCGGAAATTACCATATGATGGCTAAAAAAGGACGTAGTGAAGGTTTTCACCAGTTTGGGGTGGGATGGATCGGAAACGTCTAGGATTTTGACACTGTAGCCATCTGTCTCATAGAGGTAATTGCCGTATGCGGTAAGGTTTGGCACAGGGCTCAATTTTGAATAATAGCCTTTGAGGATGGGCGCCCGCGGGTTGGAAATATCCACCACCTGGAGGCGGCCGATGATATCTTCGCTGTGTCCGACATAAGCGTAATTGCCGGATACGGCAACGCTTACCGCTTCGGCCCCGGCGGCAATGGTATCGATGCTGCCCACTTTAACCGGCCTGGTTGAGTTTGAAAGGTCCAAGATATCCAGGCCGGCAAAAGAGGCGGCGCAATAGGCGTAATTATCCTGCACGACGATTTGTTTATATTCCATTGTTCCCCATTCCCTGACCTTTGTCAATTTCACATCTTGTGAAAAACAAACAACAGTTCCAATGGCAACCAGGAACAAGACGACTGAGATCAACCTTATTTTTATTTTCATTTTTCATTCTCCTTGAAATAATGTTTATATTATATGATAGTATAATCCCCAGGGTTTTTTGTTAAGATTTATAATTGTTTATATTTTTCCAGGGGGCTTTTTTGTAAAGCCGCCCCCTGGACCCCCGAAAAACTTTTGCTTATCAAAAGTTTTGGGAAGTTCAGAAACCCTTTTTCAAAAGGGTTTCTGACCGCCGGAGGCAATATGGTTTTATAACTCTTCGTACAATTTTTCGTACTCGTTTACAATGTGTTCCCAGGACAATTGAAGAGCCCTGGCCCTGGCTGCTTCAGCCATACGCGACCGTTTCCCTGGGTCGTGATAGAGATCGGTTAATGCCCCGGCAAAC
>JAUPLE010000852.1 GCA_030837085.1 Acidobacteriota bacterium
AATCCCAGGATCGCGTCATCTGCAAATCTTATCATGAACGATCGCCCTTTGAGATGGGGGTGTATTTCCTTGGCGTACCAGTTGTCCAGCGCTTCGTGAAGGTAGATATTACTGAGGAGTGGGGAAACCACCCCACCCTGGGGAGTTCCTTCTTCGGGATAACTAATGTCCCTGTTCTTCATTACTCCTGCGTTTAGCCATTTTCCTATTAATCGTAGAATCACGCCATCGCGTACCGCCTGACCTGATGCTCAGCAGTTGGTGAAGTATATCATGCTTTACAGTGTCAAAGAATTTTCGTATATCCAAATCGATTATCCACTTGATATTGTTGTCCATTATCTTCTTCCAGATATAATTCAATGCCTGGTGCTGAGATTTCCCCGGTCTGAAACCAAAGGAACACTCATAGAACTCTTGTTCATATATCGGTTCTAAAAGCATCTGGACTGCTTTCTGGAGCAACTTATCTTCCGTGGTCGGTATTCCTATGTGACGTGTTTCGTTACTCCCTGGTTTGGGTATTTCTACCCTCTTTACCGGGGGGGCTTTGTATTTCCCTGATTTCGCAAGCCCTAATAGCTTCTTTAGTTTCTCTTCGATCCCATTGAAATATTCCTCTACGGTTTGGGCATCTATTCCTGGTGCACTCTCTTTCCGCAGTTGGCCGTAGGCCGCCATTAGCCAGTTTTCGTCCATGTAGTGATGCAATAGCGTTATCGACTCTTCACTCTTCTGCCTTGCTATTCTCGCTATTCGTTGCTGTTTCGTTGACACATCGAGCCTGGATATTTCTTCCTTGCTCATAACCATGTTCTTACCTCCTGGTGTAAGCTGTGTTTCTCAACACCGATTCCATAATATGACGCATCCGCCAGTACCTTCCCTACTCACAGGCTCCCGTGGGGCGGTTTCCCTGCTTTCTAACGGTACTATGAGAGCGCTACGACTGCCGTGCTTCATCTCATTTTCCTCTCTTTTAGGATTGGAAAACGATACCTTCCGTAGTTCCCTATTTCGTATTCACTCGTTCTCCTTCTTACTCATACTCATGCTCGCATACGAGGGAAACACTCTTGTGCGCCGGGCTTTTGTTAAACCGGACATCCCATCCGGTCTTTTGTCGAAGGAAGGCTACGGCTCTCCCAGGTTCCCTGGAAACCCTCTTGCACATCTGCCATGTTCTTAGACCCCGGATGGAGTTCAACGCCAGACCTTTTCGGCGTCTCGCTACTGCCCCCGCAGTTAAGACGACGGAGGCTCCACCGATATAACAGATTTCGTGGCTCAATCGCACGGCTTTTGTGCTCACTGTTTACGCTTCATGCCGCCATTACTGACGACTATGCAAAACTCGTTTCCGGCTGGTGGTCAACCTTTGCCGGGTGGGATTTAACATATACCCACAGGGTTTCTTTGAAGAGTTTCTACTTTACGAATATATCTAATCTATATACATGCCAGTGCTTCCCCTCTTCCAGGGCTTATCCTGGCGCAACTCACCTTCTTTTTTCTCCCCCAATCCCCGCTCCTTTGCCATTTGTTTGCGATCTGTCATTTGATTTCAGGCTTTTATCATTTGAAAATACCTCTCCCACGCATGAAAAATATATTTCCACGATCGAAATTGATCTTTCCACGAATAAAATCTGAATTCCCATGAAGAAAATATAAATTTCCACGGATAAAAATAGCTTTTCCACATAAGAAAAATGTATTTCCACGTATAAAAATAGCATATCCACAAACATAATCTATGATTCCACGAATGAAATCAACGTTTCCACGATGAAAAAGCCTGTGTCCACGGTTAAAATCTAAATTACCACGGCTGAAATATGGATATCCACGCATCGGAATGCTTTCTTCCAAGCACAAAATACTGTTTTTGAAGGAAAGGAAACCCTGAAATTATGTGAAAAAGCAGGAAATAATGAGAAGAAAATGCCTGTTGAGAAAATAGCCCCAAAGACACAAAGAAAAAAAAGGGACAGGCCGGAAAAGTACACACTGTGGATTTACCGCTGATGCGGAAGAATATTGCAAAGAGAAAGGAATTGCGTGCTGCGACGACGAGAGGTGGTTGTCTCTTCAATGATTTTATATTTGCTGAAGACAATTTTGCCTGTCAACATCCTCCCTTATTTTTTAATTAACCATTAAAAATTAACCGTTGACCATTAACAATTATCCATATTATTGAAAATAAACCGGGAAACGGAATTGGAAATCGTTCGGGGGTTCCAGGTAATCCTGAAATTGAAATAACCGGAAACCGGTGGTATAATTAATGCCTGAATCATCCCAATTTACCATGAGGAGGTACTAATGCTGCTGATATTGGGCGTAATAGCGTTCCTGCAAATGACCGTGATACCGGGCTACCTCGCCCGCGCCTATCTGCGAATTAAGCCGGAAAGCCGAATCCAGGGATGGGTATATACCTTTGCCTTTAGCTTAATATTCAATTATATGTTGGTTTTCTCACTGACGCTGCTGGGCGTCTATAAACCCGCGGTTATCTATGCCTTATTACTGATCGAAACCGCATTACTGGTCTATCACCGGAAAATAAGCAAAAACCCCCCTTTCCGCCTGGATTTCAAGAGCATGGTTAATAATACCAGGCAATTCCTGGCGGCCAATTCCATAATATATAATATCCTTTTGTTCATCTCACTATTTATTCTCGGAGTGTTTTTTTATTACCTGTTCTCACGCTGGGGCGAGGTCTTTCGCATGATCGATGAAGCCCTGAGTTGGAATCGCTATGCGGTCGAGTGGTTTAATAACCGCCTGCCGGAAAAAAGTTGGTATTACCCCCAGTTAGTATCTACCAATTGGTCCATGGCCTATGTCATCATGCAAAACCCCGATATTCACTTCGTGCCCCGCGGTATCATGCCGCTATTTTCCATCGGCATCCTGATGCTGTTCCTGGATATGGGAATGCAAAAAAAAAATACCATCTATCTCCTGGGCCTGATTTTTTACGGCCTTATCGCCATTAACCTCCATGGCCCCGTCTTTATCGCCAGCGGGTTCATGGATATCGCAGTGACCTTTTTCTCCTTCCTGGCATTTTACGTACTCCATCTTCACTATACAGGAGATAACCAACTCCCCTTTCAAAGCAAACACGCTTTATTATCTGTTTTATTCGCCGCCGCGGCGACGGCCACAAAACAAGCCGGACTCTATATACTGGTGATTGTCCTGGCCTGGAATATAATATTGCTTTACAAGAACCGCGCCGGCCTGGGAAGAAACACCATTAAGAAAATATCCTGTATCATGGCCTTAATGATTATCCTCCTCGGCCTGTCCTGGTACATTTACCGGACCATTACCATTATAAAAGGCAGCGATAGACCCGGGATCGTAGAAGTAACGCAGCAAGTTCATCATCAAAGGACCTACAGCGAACGCTTCGCTTATGGATTCAATAAAATCATGCACCCCAACCGGGTAACGCGAAATAGCGATATCACCCTGTACGTTTACCTGGCGTTCATGCTCCTGTTTTTTAGCCTTTTCCACCGGCGTTCAAGAGTGGTGACCTGCGTCATGGTTATTCCATTCACCATAATTTGGGGATTATTCTACAGTTATAGCTACCGGAATTTATCGCTGGCATTCCCGTTTTTTGCTTTTTCCATGGCAGTAGGCGCCCATTGGTTTGTTCAAAAAGTACGGCCCAAAAAGTGGACGGCTGCCGCTGCCGTGGCTCCAGCCGCTGCGGTCACAGCGCCCGACGATACCGACGCCGCTCCCGCTCTCCCAGGCCGCGGACTCCGGGTTTCCTTTTGGCCGTTATTGGTTGCATTTGTGGTCATTGCGGCGGTTCTCAATTTCACCCTACTTACCGACGAGGCCATCAAAAAAGACCAATTGGAGAAACAGAAACAGTTAGGGAATCTGCAATTAAATCAATTACTATACAAGTATCACCAGGAACACGGGTTTGAAGGGAAAGTATTCAGCAAATATAAACAATTCAGGGTTCTCCCGGTTTTGAAAGATTATTGCGCATTAGATCGTGAAGATAAGGATGTTTATTATCTCCTGGATAATTTCAACACCAGGAGCAGACAAAGGACAGAGGCGGTCAGGAAGAAAGTGAAAAGCGGGGAATATACGCTTCTATTTAAATACGGCAAATACTGGTTCATCCAGGTAAAGCACCGGGCAAAGGAAAAACAGTGATGAGTGTTCCTGTATTGATCCCCGCTTATAATCCTGATGAAACGTTGTTGAAAGTGGTAGAAGGGTTGATTGCAATTCATTTCACTCATATTATCATTGTCAATGATGGCAGTAAAATTGAGTGTGCACCTATTTTTGCGCAACTGGGAAAAATCCCCCAATGCCATGTGCTGACGCATGGGGTGAATTGCGGGAAAGGCCGGGCGTTGAAAACCGGGTTGAGTTATTACTATGACAATTTCCCGGCTAGCGAGGGGATTGTCACCGCCGACGCCGACGGTCAGCACCAACCTTTGGATATACTGAAAGTAGCAACAGTATTGAAAGAAAGCGAAAACCTTGGGCAGTTGATCCTGGGCGTTCGCCGAATGGGGCGAAAAGTACCCTTTAAAAGTTTATTCGGGAATGTTTTGACCCGGTTTGTTTTTCGCTTTGTCACGGGCGCAAAAGTATCCGATACCCAGTCCGGTTTACGGGGTCTGCCGCGTTCGCTGGCGCCTCAGCTTCTCACGATTCCCGGGGAACGCTATGAGTATGAAATCAACATGCTGACCTGGGCGGCCATGAAGTCAGGCCGGATCGTGGAAATTCCTATCGATACCATTTATATCGAAGGCAATATACGCACTCATTTCAACCCCTTTTCCGATTCCCTGAAAATCTACTTCCAATTGCTTCGTTATGTTTTTTTCTCGATACTGGCCGGGATATTTGATTTTATCATTTTCCTCATTGTTTTCATGGGAACCGGCAGCATCATTTTAAGTTCATTGGCAGGGCGATTGGCGGCGGGGGGAGCGGCTGATTATATCAAAAACCGGCGATTGGTTTTCCAGGAAGAAATCGGTGGAGTTCCCCGATTGTTAAAGTATTACTTCGCCTTACTCGTAATGAGCTTAGTAGCTTACTTCTTGATTGGGGTGGCGCATGAGAGGCTGGCGATAAGTGTACCGCTAGCCAAAATCAGCGTGGAAATCCTGCTGTTTGGGTTTAGTTATCTTATCCAGCGGGAATTCGTTTATAAAAAAGCTTGATTAAAATATTAAAAACCTTTTACCGGCAGCGATGGGAAATAGCTTCCTCCGGCGGGCACGCGGCAAAGTGACCGAGCACCCTATTTGTAGAAACATAGCAGTAGGTTGCAATTCGTCACATCATCCGGCTCGGAACCTACAGAGATTGTGTGCAGGGGATTTTTGCCTGACGCGTAATCTCCTTACATGCCGATTATTTCTTTTATTTTTACCAGGAATTCCTGTCTTTTGTCCATATCGTTAATAATCGATGTAAGATTAAAAATCGAATCGCAGATTTTATCGTCAAGTCGTGCGCTCATTTCCCTGGTAATACAGCTAGCCAGCAAAATTGTTTTGACGTCCGGGTTATCGCGGCGGGCTTGGTCGAAACTTTTCTGAATAGCACCCAATCTTTCCAATGCTCCGGCGGGGTCTGCTCCGCCTTTTACTTCTATGACAGCGATAGATTTACCGGATTTATCTATAAAAATGATATCCGGTTCGCTGGAAAATAAAATGGACTTCTGATTCTTTAATTTTGCACCCTTATACTCAAGAATGTTGGCGATATAATCCACTTTATTATCAAATGTTTCAGGGGAACGATTTCGGTCGATCATGGAATCGATTAAATTTTCACTGAGACAAAAGCGAATAATGTAGCTCTTAACCATGGCTTCAGCCTCTTCACCGATTTTATTTCGCCATGCCCTATCGATGGCTGCACCGGCTGAACTGAACATCAGCGATTTAATATCCTCGAAGCTGATGGTAAGCGTCGATTCGATAATCGCCGAAATATGTGAATTAAAAAGTTTTACCAATGCAAGCGCGTCCGGGTATTGAATCACCTCTCTCTTTCCGGTTTCATAGTCGGTAACATTATAAGCCAGGTATTGTACTCCTTTTAATGGGATTGCGGCCACATTCCGGTAATACCGGATCAGGCCGGGGTGTTCCACCAGGATTTTCGGGTGAGCAAATACCCCTATGAAATCGATTTTTTCCTTTTCAAGTGTTTCCCAGGCATTGTAGGTGATGTTCCAGGATTTTTTATCTTCCCATGAATAATTGCGGCTTTGCTTAACAATTTTTTCAACATCTTTTACAATCCTAAAGTATCCCAATTCTCTTAGTTTCCTATAAAAAAAAGTAGCGCGGAGCGAATAGTTGATTCGATTGGCTTCCAGGAGCAAATCCTTATCTTCCTTTTTCGTTTTGGCCATTTATCTCCTCTTATTTTTTCCAAACATACAAGCATTTTATTAAATTTTCTCTACCATGACTCCCCATTTGTTGGCTGCTGTTGCCTTTTCCATTACCCAGTATCCAGAATTTATCGACATTAAACCCAGCGGCTTCGGCAAAATCGGATAAAATCAAATCGACCGGGATTGTCTCACCTGCATATCTAACATTATCGTTTACCATATATACGATGCCGTCTTTCTTTATTATCCTGAACATTTCAAATATCACCAAACACATCTCGAAAAAGTAATTCTTTACCATCCTGACAATATTGGAATTGTTTAGTTTATTGTCGGTTTTGTAACTTTCAAGGATTGCAAGAATTTCTGCCAGGGCATTTTGTGAAGCAAAGGACTGACAAATTCTTTCAAAATCGACAGCCCTATCTTTCTTCAAATAAAAATCTTTTAATTGCTCAAATTTCTCCCGGTTCTCAACTGTACTGGTTAATTGAGATTGTCTAAATTCTTTCAATGCTTCATTATTTACACCCAGGAAAGCCAATTCAAGGGCATAAGTCCTGGTATAATCGTATCGATTGCAATAGGGTGGTGAAGTAATTACTATGTCAATGGAATTTTCAGTCAAGATTGGAAGTCTATAGAGAACAGAGTCATCATAGAGAGTGAGCTCTTTCCTTTCTTTATCCTCCCGCTTCATGATGGAAATATCGAAAATAATCTCATCAAGCTTTTCTGACAACGCCTCTTTGAAGGAATATATCTCTCCCTTATTGAATTTGATACTACCATCATTTTTTTTGGCCCTATCGTCCCATCTTAAATATTGTCCATCTTTCCGAGTAAAGCTAATAGTTTCAAGGATTGAAAATAAGGCAAAAAGCAGTAGATCTTTTATGATTGGGTCAGTTACTTCCTGGTTGCAGTAATTCCGGAATCCATTCAGATATCGTTCCGTATCTTCTGGGAAAGCACCCCTGGTTATGTTCAGATGCGTAAACCTATAATTGCCTTCCTGCTCAAAGTCAAGCAAATCGATGTGCTTTATCTTTTTCGAGATTTTGATTAAGTTGTCAATATTAATTTTTTCAGCATTGAGGCGGGTTTTGATGATAAATAATCCAACCGGAAGTACTTCGATACCGACAGATTTTAAACCCTTTTCCCTGGCGCAAAATAAAGCAGCACCCGAACCGGCAAAAGGATCCAGAAGTATTTTTTTCCGTTGAGCAGGGGTTTGGTCAATTAGATAGTTTACCAGGGGAGCGGAAAACCCTTCTTTATACTTGAACCATCGGAAAAAAGGCAATCCTTTATTGGCCTGAAAACTCACGAGCTGCCGGTTCAAATTTGTATTAACTGAGATTTTGTCTTTGTATTTTTCTTCCAGTTCAAGTCGATATTTTCCGTTCATTTTTCACCATTCTTAGTTATACAAAAAAAAGTAGCTTTTGTCAAAAGGAATCTAACAATAGTTCAGCCATATGATTTCTTATATTAAGGCCAATTATTTGATTGTCCCCTAATCGCCTTATCCGAAACCCACCGGCTAATGAAAACAATCGATGAGATTGAAACTGAAGAGTAGTCGCTGCGTGGTTTTTTCCGGGGGGGGTTATTTGAGTGTCCCCTATTCGCCTATGC
>JAUPLE010000853.1 GCA_030837085.1 Acidobacteriota bacterium
CGCGATATAAAAAGTAGACATCCGTTGTCTCTTCCTGGGGGTGTCGCACCAGGTTTATCACCTGGCGGCCGGTATTACCCGGGTCATGTTCCTTGACAAAGGTGGATAATACACGGCCGGGACCGACTTCAATAAATACTGAATTTTCTATTTTTAATAATTCTTTCACGCCATCGGAGAAGCGCACGGTTTTCCGTAAATGGTTTGACCAGTAAGTGGGGTCCAGGGGTTGTTCCCCGGTTATCCAATCGCCGGTAAGATTTGATAGGTATGGGATACCGGGTATGTTTAATGAAATATGTTTGAAGGCTTCTTCAAAGGGTTTCAATATAGGGTTCATCATATCTGAATGAAAGGCATGGGAGGTATGAAGGGGTCGGAGACAGTAACCTTTTTCTTTTGCCTGGCGCTCAAACTCTTCGACGGATTGTTGGGTTCCGGATACGGTGCAATTGGAGGGGCTGTTAATTGCCGCCGGGGATACAGCGGTGTTTGTTTTTAATAACGCCCGCAGTTGCTCCTCTGAAATGGAAACTCCGGTCATTGCGCCGGGTGGGACTTGCTGCATTAATTTTCCCCTCAGGGCGACGATTTTTAGAGCGTGTTCCAGAGAGAACACGCCTGCCAGGCAGGCAGCGGTATATTCGCCGATGCTGTGACCGATCATGGCATTGGGTTTGATTCCCCATGACATTAACAATCTGGCCAGGGCATATTCGATGATAAAAATCACGGGTTGAGTGATTTCGGTTTGATTTATAATATTGGTCTTATAGGACTCATAGGTCCTATTATTCTTATTATCACCAAGAGAAGGGTAAATAATCGTTTTAATATCATAACCGGTAATGGGTTTTAGTATTTCAAAGCAGCGATCCATTTCCTGGCGAAATACGGGTTCTTGTTCATACAGTCCCAGCCCCATATTAACGTACTGCGAACCTTGTCCTGGGAACAGGAAAAACACAGACGGCGATTTTTCGTTGGCCTGAAAGGATAGCATTCCTGTTGAATCGGTGGTGGTTAGTGCTTCGATGGTTCTATCGATATTGTCACACACCAGAATTCTCCGGTATCGGAAGGCTTTTCTGCCCACCTGTAAAGTATATGACACATCATTCAAATCGGTATGGGGATTATTCTTTAAATGGACCGCCAGGTTTTCGGTCATTTTATCGAGGGCGGAAGGGGTTCGCGCGGACAGTAATAATGAATAATAAAAAGTTTTTTGGGGGTCCAGGGGGCGATTTTTCAAAAAAGCCCCCTGGCCGCCGGAGGCATTCTTTTCCCATTCTTCCAGTACCACGTGGGCGTTGGTGCCGCCGATGCCGAAGGCGCTGACCCCGGCGCGTCGGGGGTAATCCCCTCTTTTCCATCCCCTTAAAGTCGTATTGACCCGGAAAGGGCTATTCTCGAAATCTATTTTTGGGTTGGGGGTTTCGAAATGCAAACTGGGGGGAATCTGTTGGTGTTCCAGGGCCAGGACGGTTTTAATAAACCCGGCGACGCCGGCGGCGGTATCCAGGTGCCCGACATTGGTTTTAACCGAACCGATGAGGCAAAATCCTTTTTTATTGGTTCTGAATCCTTGTTTCAGCGCTTCGATTTCCACCGGGTCTCCCAGGGGTGTGCCGGTGCCGTGGGTTTCAATATAAGTAATGCTTTCCGGGTCGATTTCCGCGGCCAGGTGCGCGGCGCGAATCACTTCCGCCTGGCCTTCGACGCTGGGCGCGGTATAGCCGACTTTCCGGCTGCCGTCATTATTCGAGGCTGAGCCTTTGATAATTGCATGAATAGTATCCTGGTCGGTCAGGGCTTCTTCCAGGAGTTTTAATACCACCACGCCTGCTCCTTCGCCGCCGGCGATTCCTTTTGCTTTGGCGTCGAAAGCGCGGCAGTGACCGTCCGGCGACCGTATCATGCCTTCTTTAAAAAGATACCCTCGCACTTCTCTTAAACCCTTTACCGATACTCCCCCGGCCAGGGCCATGTTACATTGACCGGTTAAAATGCCCCGGCAGGCCATGTCTATGGCTGCTAATGAAGTGGAACAGGCAGATTGAACCGCATAGACCGGTCCTTTTAAATCCAATTTATAGGCAATACGGGTACATAAAAAATCGCCGCAGGCCAAGCTTCCGGCCGCGAAACGCCCTACTTCATCGGCTTTGCCGGACATTGCTACCAGGCTTTCCCAGGAGGTGCTGGAGGATGCTCCGGCATAAAGCCCGATTTTCCCTTTATAGGCGCCGGGATCATACCCGGCCTGTTCCAACGCTTCCCAGATGCATTCATGAAAAATACGCACCTGCGGGTCCATGACCGTGGCTTCATTGGGGGAATACCCAAAAAATGAGGCGTCGAAATACTCAAAGTCTTGCAGTAACCCGCCCCCGGCTTTTACATATTCGGGGTTCTCCAGAAGTACGGGGTCTACACCTGCTTCCAGCAATTCTTCATCACTGTAAAAGCGGAGCGATTCGACGCCGTTTTTTAAGTTCTCCCAGAATTCATCGATATCCCGGGCCCCGGGAAACCTCCCGCTCATCCCGATTACGGCGATTTCCAGGCCTGTTAAACCGTTATTCTCAGCCATTGCCTACTCCCTTTGATTTATTGATAAACTTTTTCATCCTGTCTTTGCCTTTCTCCAACGTTTCGGACTGCGCTTCGTATTTATCGGAACCGGGATTGACCGTCGCCGCCATCCCCACGCCGGAATTCAAATACCCGCCTAAGGCATGGATGGTGGTATATTGAAACATGGCTACATACGGTATGTCCACCTTTAATTCTTCTTTGATTTTATTGGCCGCTTTCAACAGCAGCATGGAATTTCCACCCACATCGAAAAAATTATCATGGATACTGACTTTATCCAGGTTCAACAACTCTTTCCATATCCCCGAAAGAGCTATTTCAACATCTGTCCCGGGCGCGGTATACTCCATCCCAGCCCCCGTTTGAGGTTTATAGGTTTCAAGAACTTTCAGGTCCGGCTTTCCATGAGGAGTCAACGGAAGCCGTTCCAATATTACATAATGCGATGGAACCATGTAATCCGGTAAATACCGCAATAAATATTCTTTTAGTTCTTTAACCGTTAATTCCTTGTCCGCGGCAATATAGACGCATAACATTCCCTCTCCCTTTACCCGTACCAACGCAGCTTTAACTCCTTCATATTTTAATAAGCGATTCTCAATCTCCCCAGGCTCGATCCTGAAACCTCGCAACTTAACCTGGTGATCGATGCGGCCCATAAATTCTATGTTCCCATCAGGCAACCACCGACCAAGATCGCCGGTTTTGTAGAGCCGGGGGGCTTTTTTGAAAAGCCGCCCCCCTGCACCCCCTGAAAAACTTTTGTTTATTTGTTTTAATTCGTTTAATTCGTGTAATTCGTGGGCAAAAAATTTTTTTGCGGTTAATTCCGGGTTGTTCAAGTATCCACGCGCTGCACCAGGACCCGCAATCCACATCTCTCCCGGTACTCCCATAGGCAGCACCCTTTCATACCGATCTACAATATATATATTATAATTAGTTATAGGTTTCCCGATAGGCAGGCTCTCACCATCCCCAGGCATACACCTGTAATAAGCCGCGCAAACCGTCGCCTCTGTCGGCCCATACGTATTGTAAACAAACACATTTTCCTTTTTCACTAAAATATCGATGTACTCTCTTTTTAAAACATCCCCACCACTGATACATATCCTGATGCTGCCGGTATCAGCTAATTTATCAATCTCATTCA
>JAUPLE010000854.1 GCA_030837085.1 Acidobacteriota bacterium
ACCACTAATTTTTCATCGCCCTTATGGTATTTAATAAAGGTCTCTCCAATGATGGGTTGAGGCCAAACGATGATATCCTGGCTCCCGGAAACATACATCATCGGTATATCACAGTTTTTCAGCTCCGTAAGGGGATCAATCTTAAAAAGGTCTTGAAAGAAGCCTTTTCCCAGGGGAACTTCATAAATAAATTGGCCCAGGACATATAGTCCGAACATGTCCCAACCGCCATCGGGAAGGGCCAATCCTGCTTGTATTCCTTCCCTGGTTATGAGCCCCTCATAGTCGTGTGGAGCAAAAGCCGGCACCGACCACAGCGCCAGTGAATCGACGCGTTTATCCCTGGCAGCAGTGCAGCTTCCCACCAATCCGCCCTGGCTGAAGCCAAGAATTCCGATGGAGTTTGATTTGACTTTATGTTTCAGGTTTCTATCGATATAATTGACGGCTGCAATGGCATCGGAAATCTGGGTAGAAAAGGTAGTTATCTGGTATTCGCCGTCGCTGTCGCCGGAACCACGAAAATCGACCCGCAAGGTAGCGATTCCTTGTTCTGCCATGATACGAGCGATTCGTCTGAAAAAGGGTTCGTCTGTACCGGGAACATTCAAATCATTCCTATCCCCGGTGAATCCGTTTAGCGTAATCACAATGGGTACTAATTGGGGCGTCCTGGGAATGGTTAAGGAACAGACTACGGTCATTCCTTCATTCTCAAAGGAAAGAATGGTTTCATCCCATTCATAAACGGGCCCGGAATTCCTGATGTTTTGATAAATGGCATCGACATCCTGGCCATGGTGATAATTTTCGGCCCTCATTTCCCCGTTGAAGGCAAAGGAAAGAGCGGCCACCAGTAGAACCATTAAGATTATTTGTTTTCTTTGATACATCTTTTCCTCCTAAATTTTTTTTGTTAAGGTTTAATTTACAAACCTTTATACGGTAAAAAAATTTTTTTGTTCACCCCCGTGGACGCCCGTAATTTTATAAAATGAGAATTACTGTTCACTCCGGGTTCTCTGCGTCTCTGCGTGAGACAAAATATAATAAAAATTTCTTCTGTCCCCTTTTTGCCTTTTTTACTTTTTAATTGTTTTGGGAAGGGATAACACAGTCTTCGCCTTCGGGGGATCCGGGGATAAAGCTTGACATTTTGTTGTTTTTCAGGTATTAAATTATATCATGAAAATTAATTGTGATAGTTTATCGATAGGTGAAAACAATGCCCTCAATCTCTATGTTCTATGGTATCGTCATTTATATGTATTTCAAGGATAACAGGCACCACAATAAACCACATATTCATGCCAGGTATCAGGAGTCAGAAGCTGTTTTTGTTATCCCTGACGGTGAGTTACTTGAAGGAAACTTTCCAAAATCGAAAATAAGGCTTGTTCAAGCCTGGATTGAAGTTCATCAAGACGAACTTCTTGCCGATTGGGAGCTTACTGTTTCAGGAGAACAACCATATAAGATCGATCCTTTGAGGTAAAATATGAACCCAAGAATCAGTAAAGTTTTTCCAACCAATGATTACAAACTGGTACTTGTATTCAATAATGGAGAGCGAAGGATTTATGATTGCTCCGGTTTATTAAACTTCGGGGTTTTTAATGAACTGAAGAATGTGGGTTACTTCAAACAGGTAAAAGTTTTGGATGGAACAGTTGTTTGGCCTCATGAGCAAGATATATGCCCTGATACACTTTATTTGGACTCCATTAAAGAACCCGTTCATGGAGTTCGGTAAAAAGAGTGCCTGCTTCCGGACCAAGTGTTAAGGAAGATTTACGGGACAGGCGGGAAAATTTCCCTGGCTACTTACCGGACGATCTAGAAAAAATAGTCTCGGAAGATATCGCTATATTCGAGGAGGAACAAAAAATGAATCACGTATTAAGCTGGGAAAAAATCGCTAGAAAAGAAGGAAAAAAAGAAGGAAAAATCGAAACACTGCGCACTATCACTTTGAACCTTCTTAAAAAAGGCGTCTGTATCGATAATATCATCGAATACACTGATCTCTCCAGGAAAGAAATCGAAGAACTGGCAGCCACCGTCAAGTAAAGATAAATGGCTCGTGTGATATTTTTGCAGTATTTTTCAATATGAAGATACAGGAAAAAATATCCCGATAACTTCATTATTATTGAATCTCAATCCCAAAATCAGCTTTGTTAAATAGGGGCAAAAGGAGATGACTTTAAAAAGTTTTCCCGGCTGGAGAAAAAGGTTATAATTAACTATATGAAATCTTAACCATATTGGTTGCCGCACTGAGCACACTCTGGAAAGAGGTGAGCACACTCTGGAAAGTAGTGAGCACACTCTGGGAACAAGTGAGCACAGTTTGGGAAGGAGTGAGCACTGTCTGGAAACAAGTGAGCATACTTTGGAAACAAGTGAGCACACTCTGGGAACAGATGAGCACAGTCTGGGAACAAATGAGCACAGTTTGGAAACAGGTGAGCACACTCTGGAAAGTAGTGAGCACAGTTTGGAAAGAGGTGAGCACAGTTTGGAAACAGGTGAGCACACTCTGGAAAGTGGTGAGGAAACCTTTTAGGGCGCTTCGGCAATGGTACGACCCAGGGAGACGGCCAATTCTTCCAACTCTCTCTTAAAATCGACACTGCTTACTTCTATCCTTTTTTTATTGGGATATATTTCATAATAACGGCGGTATTGCGCCGGCGTAAAATTGGGCATGACG
>JAUPLE010000855.1 GCA_030837085.1 Acidobacteriota bacterium
ACATTATGTCCGCTGCCGCCTCCACCCGGTACTTCTACGTATACACTTCGAAGGGGGCGGCACCCCATTCCATCTATAATGTCATCATCCCTCAGACGAATGGGCTGATTAAGGGTGTTTTTCTGAAGCAAAACCGGTAAATAAATCACAAACTTTTGGCGGATATCAGAGCTATAATATACTTCAGATACTGTAAAAAAGAGACTCCTATCAATCCATATTCGACTTTCTCCTGTCATCCAGTTTACTTTTACCGTTACCACTCCATTTGATTCTGTGAGGGAACAGCCATTGACCACGCAGGAGTAACCCAACTCACGATTAGTATCAAACACACTTTTGCTGATTTCTTGCTTCAATTGAAGCGCCTGAAATTCGTTTAAGCTGAAAAGTGGACTATTAAAGACAGTAAATAATACGATCAATAAAAAAAATCCGGTCATCATTTTTTTGACTTGCATGTTATATCACCGCACAAAGGTAGCACATATTCTTTTCACAAATTTTCATTTTTAACTATATAGTTTATTTGGCTTGAAATGTCAACCTTATTCAGAGCGACTTGACCGTTTACTAATAAGAAAATATCTGGTAGAATACCGGGATGAAACCGAAATATTTTTTAATAATCCCGGCGTTTGTCTTTACTTGCATATTACCTGGTTTTTTAAAGGCCGGGGAACCCGATTACTCTCTGCTTCAAAAAAAGATGATCGCGGGGGCCGATTATGGGGCATCCAAATATTTGTCCCCCAATTTTGGTTAAATTAATTGGTAACGGTCCTGAGATGAGGACCGATATAGCCTACATAAATGCGATGAGTCTCTTCATCCGGGAAAAAATGGAATCGTAGTTGCCCGGTTTTTATATGCATCTCGAAATACTCTTTTCGACCGTCAGGCAATCTGAATCGTCGCTGATTGCCATATTGCTTCATCGTATGAACACTTTCCTTGCTCACAGTTAAACCGTAACTTTTTTTGACTTCGCTCTCACTGAAACGGCCGGAAGTCCAATTTTTCGCATAAGCGTCAAGAAGGTTCAATCTATCGATGATTTGATTGAAATAACTCGATCCAATTCCGATAATCGTTTTTAATTGCTGCTCGATACTGCCGCATAAAACAAGGTGCGGAAAGAATTCTACCCGCCGTTCCCATAAATCTCCGGCGGTTTTCAAACTTTCCCGTTTTTTATTATCGATCCATTGCCGATGAGTCTCCATATGTCCCGGGCGCGATGCGTGCCTGACATCGACGAACTCCTCATAATCGCTGCCATCTTCTTTTATTACATAGCGTTTCAATCGCTCAATTTTCTCCGTATCCCAAAATGAGTCCGACAAAAAACTCATGGCAATGGTATCCAATAAGAAAGCCGCTCCCAATCCTTCTGCCGTTTTTGTCTCCCCACCGGTCAAGACAATTTCAAAAGACGATCGGTCATATTCTTCTTTTTCAATAGGTTCATTATCGGTTATTAATGGGGAGTTGGCAATGATTTCTCTAAAACGATTTTTCAAATCGAAAATCGATGCCTCTTTCTTATCGGGTTCACTGGCAGCGGTTTGTTGATCGCAAGAAGAATTCAGCCATTCAGAAACGTAATAACCGGGAGCTAATTCCAATCGGTATAATTTTTTACCAATATTTTCATGTATTCTCAATCGAGTAAGCCCCAACGTTGAGGCTGCCCCGAAAGTTTCGATAAATGTTTTTATCCCGGTAATGGCTTTATATTTGTCTCTAAAAGGGTAAGAGAGTTCATTGAGAATTAGATCGGTCATCACTTATTTTATCAATTCATCCAATTGCTTGCCCCATTCGTCGAAGAAACCGTTGGGATTTTTGTCCAGTCTGCCGTTCTCGTCAATAATTGGTTGGATGACAGCTACTTTATGCTCCCTGGCATTTACATCTCTTTCAAAAAAGTAAACCGCCACATTTTCGGGAGAGATTAATTTTTTCTTAACTGCTACCCGGATACCGTTGAGGATGTGGTCACTGTGGGATTCGAGAAAAACCTGGACGCCTGCTTGGGCTGCCAGTGCGCACAACCTTCCAACCGCCACCTGTCCTGCCGGGTGTAGATGGGATTCCGGGTTTTCGATAATCAATAAGTCTCCCGGTTTTGAAGATAAAATGGCAGTAATCACGGGCAGTACATAAGTTAACCCCAATCCGACATTGATGGAGCTAAACTCTTCGGTGAAGCCTTCGGCAGTCTCAAATTTATATCCCATTTTCACCATATTCGTGTCGCTGTATACCGTTGCGCTCAGGCTTACACCGGGAGATATTTCACTCATCCAGGCGTCCAGTTGCGACAGCAGGGTCAGGTTTTTTATTGATGGGTGCTTCAATTCTTTTATAGCAACATGTTGGCGCTGGTTAACCGCGATAAAATGAGCGGTATATTCTCCTATGATACCAAGAGTGTGGCGTTGTTCAACGTCATATACCGAACGAGGAAAAAATATTCGCGGGAATAAGCGCTCTGCCTTCAGGAATTGAAAATTCAGATTAAATAGGGAGGTGGTGAACGGATTGAAATCAGGGGAGCACTTATAGTCCTTGAGTGCCTGCATATCGGATTCGGGCGAGTAGAAAAAATCGAAAGATGCTTCGAATTGACGGTCCCATTCCAGTTCAAAATAAATATGATTATCCTCGCTATTCCAGCAAAAGGCATCTTTTCCAGTGCCGATCAAGGCATAAGGTCCATTTAAAGATAACCCGGTCTTGTCCAGGGTATTTTTTTCATGGGACTGTCGCAGTAAAAGCAGCGACTGGATAATGGTGGTTTTCCCCATTCCATTGAGTCCCGTTAAAAGGGTCAACCCGGCGGGGTACAATTCCGCTTCCTTAAAGGCTTTAAAGTTTTTTATATATATCGATGTAATATTCATTTTCGCGTATAGGTTGAAAGCAACTGTTTAATCCGGTCAAATCTTTCTTTTACTGCGCCGCTTCCCGTGGTTGCGGAAGAAATACTGTTATTAAATTCAGTATCGTTTAAAAGGGCCTTGAAGGCTTCCAGAAATTTTTCTTTTTGAGAAACCAAAAGTCCTTTTTGTTCATCCGGCATTTCTGCCAGCAGAACCGTCATCACTTCAAACAATCCCCTGTTAAGGGTGGGGTTCTGGCGAGGATCGGCGATAGATTTACTAAAAACATGCTTTCCGAAAATAAATCCCGATGTTTCTAATGAAGAGAGAAATTGAGCTTTCCAATGATCTAATTCTTCTATAGGTCGTAAGCTGAGTTCTTTAATTGCAGTATTCAAGAATTTTTTCATTGGGGGTTTATAAGCCTGGTACGGATGCAAACGAAACGCCATATGTCTTAAAATCAACTCTCGGTCCTGCATTCGTTTAGGAGAGATAGATACGATATTTTTAAATACAAATTCTTCGGAGACGGATTTTAAAAACTGGGATGCATATCCTTTTTGATTTAAGGCGTGGCGGATTTCCTGGGCATTGAGAATGAGGCCCCCGGTATTGATCCGGTAAAAGATGCTGTATTTTACTTCCTGCGGAGTGCCCGGTTTAATGAAATATGCAGTTATCTGGGACTCCCGGATTCGCCGCTGCATATTGTACGGAAGCTCGGAGAAGATTAAACCGTTATAGTTTTTTAAAAATTCGAGCCCCACCAGTTTAAGAGGTTCAATCCCGGACGTTTCGCAATCCACCACGAATCGTTTGAAGGTACATAGCCGCTGCAGCCCGTCTACTACCAGCCAACAATCTTCATCACCGGCATCGAAATAAAAAGCGGGCAGCGGGAAACGAACCATTACCGATTCGATTAAGCGGCTCATTGTGGAGGGGGACCACAAATTTCCTTCCCGCTGGAATTCTGTATTCAAATCGATCTCCCCGTGTTTTAGCCTGGCAAAGATAGAATCGAGACTCTGTCGTTCCACTCCGATATCGATGTCTTTGGGATTGAAGGGCTCTGTCAGATCCTCCTCACTCTCATCTTGCTCCTCTTCGATTTCTTTAAACTCAATTTTTGCCATTTTAGATTATTCTCAGCTTTTTTAATACAAATTCCAGGAAACGTATTATATCACACCATATTTCATACTGCAAGAATGATTGGGTTTTCGAAGCAAGTTTACTAATAAGAAAATATCTGATAGAATACCGGGATGAAACCGAAATATTTTTTAATAATCCCGGCGTTTGTCTTTACTTGCATATTACCTGGTTTTTTAAAGGCCGGGGA
>JAUPLE010000856.1 GCA_030837085.1 Acidobacteriota bacterium
GGAACAGTATTGAAAACAGTGATTTGTGCAAGCGCGCCCGCCGGGGCTGGGAAATATACCTGGACCATACCCGCAAATCTTGCACAGGGAACCAAATATAAAATAAAAATATCCAGTATGGATATCGGTTTAAATCTAAGCGATACCGGTAACGATTATTTCACTATTGCGGGAAGCTCCGGGACTGACGGCAGCCTATGAAAAGGCGAAATTTTTTCGCCTGTCCCGTAGTTCCGTAGTTCCCCTTCTTTTCATTGCGAAAAAACCGATTTAATATTATAATATATCCATGAAAAATTTGCCCATCAGTATCCAGACATTCAGCGATCTAATAACGCAGGATTACCTCTATATCGATAAAACAAAAGAGATTTACAACCTTTTCGCCCGGGGCGGGAAATATTACTTTCTTTCCCGGCCCCGCCGTTTCGGTAAATCCCTCTTAATCTCTACCCTCAAGGAAATATTCTCCGGCAATAAGGAACTGTTTAAAGGATTATGGATCTACGATAAAATCCAATGGCAATCATTCCCGGTGATTCATATCGATTTTACCCGGATCAGCTTCCAAACCCCCAAAATCCTGGAAAAAGAATTGAACTTGAAATTGGAAAAAATCGCCGGGACCTATCACATTAAACTGGATCGCCAAAGGGATTTCAAAGGAAAATTCGCGGATTTAATCGAAAAAATGGCTGAAAAAGAACGTGTGGTCATTTTAATCGATGAATACGATAAACCCATTATCGAGTTTATAGAGACAGGGGATAAAAAAATTGCCCAGGCGAACCGGAAAGTATTGAAAAATTTTTATTCGATTCTTAAAAGCGCGGACGAATATACCCGGTTTGTATTCATCACCGGGGTTTCAAAGTTTTCCCGGATGTCCATATTTTCGGATTTGAATAATTTGAATGATATAACCATTGACGATAACTTTTCCTCTATCCTGGGTTTAACACACGACGAACTGCACACCTATTTTGCCGATCATATAGACCACTTGAGTAAAAAGTTGAATATGTCTGAAAGCGATTTCCTGGGCCACGTCAAACAGTGGTACAACGGATACTCCTGGGATGGCTGCCATTTTTTATATAATCCTTTCTCGATTCTCAATTTCTTTTCTAAAAACCGTTTCGGTAATTACTGGTTTGCCACCGGTACCCCCACCTTTCTTATCAACCATATTAGAAACCGGAAACAAGACGTCACAACGCTGGAAAAACAGGAAGTCGATGAATCCATCTTCGAAAGTTACGATATTGAAAATCTCGAGGTGGTATCCATGCTCTTTCAAACCGGTTATTTAACCATTAAGGAAATAAGATTGGTGGGATTGAAATCGCAATATGTGTTATCTTATCCGAACCAGGAGGTAAAAGAGTCCTTTTTAAAGCATTTCCTGGCCGATTATACCACGGAAGAGACAGGCTTAGTCGGTAGTAAGATATTAGACCTGGTAAAAGCCATCACGACGGACGACCCGGAGAATTTTTTTACCATCATAAAATCTTTATTTGCCTCTATACCCTCGTCCCTATTTATCCGGGATAGAGAAGCCTATTACCACACGATTATTTACCTGGTGTTGGAACTCCTGGGGGTTAATATCCAGGTAGAGGTGCATACGAACAAAGGTAGGATCGATGCCGTAATAGAAACCGCCGATCATATTTATATCATGGAATTCAAAATGGGAACTTCGGCTGAGGCGCTCTCGCAAATCGAAGGGAGAAAATACCATGAGAGGGGAAAAAAGTGACAGGCGAAAAAATCCCCTCCATGAAAAGGTTATCCTATCCATCTTTCGTCTTCACTGCAAGCAATGCCTTTTTCTTTGCAATACCCTTCCGCTTCCGCGGTAAACCCACAGCGTGAAAATATAAATCCGACGGCACGGTCTATTTTTTCAAGCCTTTTCACTTCCGCCATTTTTCTTTCAAAATCAATTACTTCTTCCATTGAAAACTTCTTGACTTCACGGCTCTTTACTTCACCGATAATGGAATAATCTTCCGCCCGCACGGCACGGGCAAATATATCGACGCTGAAACTACGTGAATACTCCGGGGAACTGTCGTACCGCCATACCCGGGAATATTCGCAAAAATTAAAATCCCCGGGTAAATAACGGGTAACGGCTTTGAACAAATCATTATTTTTACGGGACCGGTATGTTAATTGATCCAGTATTAAATATTCCGCGAAATAACCTTTCTGGGAATGGTATTTCCCTTGTAATCGTCGATATTGGCGCTTTAATTTTTCAAAGGACTTTGCGTATTCTTTGCCGATATCCTTGACATCGAAATGTTCGATCTCATCCTGGTAAACGCCGCGAAATACTTTATCGAAGATATTATCTCTTACCGCACGGTATCTAAAATTGGATTGCCCCTGTTCGATAATATCCCCTTTAACCAATGCATCGAGTTTTTTTTCCAATGTCTCATCGGTCATGTCCAATTTTAATTGATTGAGTATTTCTTCCCGGGTCAATTCCCGGTCTTTATATTTAAATAAGTGAAGTACGATTCTTTTGGCGTTACGGTCATTGACTTTGCTGAAAGCGGCGTGCACATATTCCATCCAGGTGGATTTGATGTTTCCCCGTTTATCCAGGGTTTCAAAATCCAGGGTATCGGTAAGTCCTTTAACGGTGGTCAGGTCCTTATGTTTGTAACGGGAACGGAGGATGGAACTGGTATAAAAAGGGCTGCCTTCGGAGATTTTGATTATCAAGTAAGCGGTTTCTTCGGTGACCGGGACTTCAAAGAAGCGGGAATATTTATACAGTAGTTCCAATGCTTCGTCTTCCGGCATGTTTTCCAGGTATTCGTATTTGAAACGGTTGGGCAGCATGGAGTTAAGTTCGCCCATCAGCCAGCCGACCCAACTGCCGGAGATCAGCAAAGGTGCGATTTTGCTTTCGGCTGTGCTCAAATAACCCCCAGCTAGTGTATCAGCCGGATTCTTTTTGGCTTTATCCCAATAGATCATGGCATTTAAGAACTGGAACTCATCGATTATCTGCACGATAAATTCATTCTCGCTGTAAGCGATCGTTTTAGGGGCTTCACGAACGGTGTTCCATAACATATCAACATAATCGTGATGAATTGCGTATTCAACGTCTTCAATGAGCCCGGTCAAATAGTCCAGTCCTTCATTTATCGCCGCCTGTTTTGCATCTTTAAGGCTATTCCGTTTATCCCGGCCCAGGTAGCTGGTTTTCCTTGTTTTAAAAGCAATATACTGGTATATGAAAGTAAGGAAAAATTCCTGGCAAAAATCTCCCACCCACATTTCATTCTCTTTGATTTCATAGTAAAACGGGATGACCCCATCGTTTTTGAAAAAAGTGATATTGAACAGCCGTTCCAGGATGGCGGTTTTGCCCATTTTACGGCGGGCCAGGATGGCGGTACTCTGGGATTTCTCTTCCTTGATGTCGTCGATCCACTTGAGAAAATAGGTCAGTTCTTCTTTTCTCCCGGTGAACAACTCAGGTTTACCGATTCGTTCTTTAAATGCGTAGTCCATGCCACAGTATATACCATAAAAAGGGAAAAAAGGCAAAGATAAATTTTTATGAAAAAAAGTGTATGAAGAGCCTTAACTTACATTCGTGTCATTCTCGGGCCACCCTGGGCCACCTGGTTTTTACTCTTGACAATGGATGCCGATCGGTTTCCTATTGACAATTGCCATAGATAAGATTAATATGTTGAATAAGGCAAAAAAAAGGAGGAAAATTCATGAATAAGAGATGGTTTGTGCTAATGATGTTGATTGCAAGCTTTATTACGGTTTCATCATCCGACTTCCGGGCGCAGAAAGGAA
>JAUPLE010000857.1 GCA_030837085.1 Acidobacteriota bacterium
AAACTCGAATATGAACGGATTGCGTTGACAGCGCCAAAAAAATAATTTCTTTCGCGTCTTTCGTGTGTTTCGCGGGTAGAAAAAAGGCTTTAAAAAAAATTTTAAATATTGTAAAATATAAGTATGGAGGCTTGCGATGTTAAAAGAAAATTTTGTTGAAATGATTGAAGCGAGTATTAAACGGAATTGGGCCTTACCGGCTTTTTCCGATTATGAAGGACCGGCTATGAGCTATGGGAAAGTGGCGGAAAAGATTTTATGGTTACACTATGTCTTTGATAAAAGCCACATCAAAAAGGGAGATAAGATCGCCCTGATCGGGAGAAACTCCGTGAACTGGGCCATCGTCTACCTGGCAACCGTTACTTATGGCGCGGTTATCGTGCCCGTGCTCCCTGATTTCCATGTGGATGATTTTCATCATATTGTCAACCATTCCGACTCGGTGCTGCTGTTTGCCGCCGACACCATTTATGAAAAATTGGAAGAAGCCAAAATGCCGGACCTGGATGGGATTTTTTCCCTTGTGGATTTTAAGTTGGTTCATTCCTCGAAGAAGACTATTGCCAAAGCGCTGGAAAAAGTAGACAGTCAATTCCTGGAGAAATTCGACGGGAAGTTGACAAAGGAAAATTTCACTTTTGGAAAAGTTAGTAATGATGAATTGGCAGGGATTCTCTACACTTCAGGCACTTCCGGTTTTTCCAAGGGCGTTATGCTGCCCCACAACAGCCTGGCGGCCAATGTGCGTTTCGCCCGGAACAGTATCGCGTTAAAAGCCGGCGATACTATTCTTTCCTTTTTGCCCATGGCCCATACGTTCGGCTGTACGTTCGACTTTTTGTTTCCCGTTTGCGTGGGGTGTCACATTACTTTCCTGGGCAAAATGCCGACGCCCAAAGTATTGGTCCAGGCATTGGGCCAGATTCGCCCCCGCCTGATCTTATCGGTTCCCCTGTTGATTGAAAAAATCTACAAAGGCAGGTTGAAACCCAAAGTCGAGAAACCATTGGTAAAGATTCTTACCAAACTGCCGGTGTTAGGGGGCAAGGTTCTTCACTCCATCCGCGAGAAATTGGTGGAAGTGTTCGGAGGGAACTTTATCGAAATCGTCATTGGCGGCGCTGCCCTGAATGCGGAAGTGGAAGCCTTTTTAAGAAAGATCAACTTCCCTTTTACCATCGGTTATGGGATGACCGAATGCGGCCCGTTAATCAGTTACACTCCCTGGCCCAGGAATAAATCCGGCGCGGTGGGGCAGTTAATGGATACGCTGGAAATTCGCATCGATTCGTCGATAACAGAGACCACAGACGGCAGCGGCGAGGTACAGGTGCGCGGTGAAAATGTCATGTTGGGGTATTACAAAAACGATGATGCCACAAAAGCAGCTATTGGCAAGGACGGCTGGCTTCATACTGGTGATATCGGTTTGATGGATAACGATGGTTTTATCTATCTCAAGGGCAGGCATAAAGATATGCTGTTGGGACCTTCGGGACAGAATATTTACCCCGAGGAGATCGAAGCCAGGCTCAATAACTTACCTTTCGTGGAAGAATCTTTGGTGATTGAAAAAGAGGAAAAGTTGGTGGCATTGGTTTATCCGAATATGGAAGCCGTGGACGGGAGCGGACTGGATGAACGGGCCTTGCAGCAGAAAATGGAAGAGAACCGCTCTAAACTTAATGAACAACTGCCGTTATACAGCCGTATTAATAAAATTGAGCTTTACCCGGTGGAATTCGAAAAAACCCCCACGAAAAAAATCAAACGCTTCCTTTACATCATCCCCATGGAGAAAAACAAGTAAACCCGAAGTACCCAGAAGGGCACAATTCTGTAGGGAACAGGCAGTGCCTGTTCCCTACAATTTCCAATTTTAAAAACGAATGGAAAATCTAAAAAAAGGACGTAAGCGGCATATTTTTATCGTTTCCGATGCTACGGGCCAGACTGCTGAACGAGTAGTGGATGCAGCCCTGCGGCAGTTCAAAACGACAGAAGTAATAAAAAAAGTCGTTCCTCACGTACGTACTCGGGAGAAAATCCAGGAAGTCATCGATGAAGCTGCCGGGGTGGACGGTATTGTGATCTTCACCCTGGTTTCCCCGACGGCCCGGCAAGATATTACGGAAATGGGCCGATATCAAGGCGTTCCAACCATCGATTTGTTGGGCCCGCTGCTGACTCGTTTTTCCGATTTGCTGGAAATATCTCCCCTGGCGCAGCCGGGCCTGGACCGCCAACTGGATGACGACTATTTCAAACGCATCGAATCCATTGATTTTACCATCAAGCATGACGACGGCCTGAGGATGAATACCCTGGACCAGGCGGAGATCGTATTGTTAGGAGTTTCACGCACTACTAAGACGCCGGTTAGTATCTACCTTTCCTACCGAGGTTGGAAGGTGGCCAATATCCCCGTGCTGCACAATCAACCGCTGCCGCAGGAGTTGGCGTCTATCGACCGGGGCCGGATGGTGGCGTTGACGGTGAAACCTTCCCGCTTGCAACTAATCCGCATGGAACGGCAAAGGCATTTACAGAATGTTGACCTGGGCGATTATACGGACCCGGAACAGGTGAGAGAAGAAGTAACCTATGCCCTACAATTGTACCGGGACCTGGGCTGCTCAGTGGTGGATGTGACTTATAAATCCATCGAGGAAACCTCTACCGATGTGATGCGTATTGTCTACGCCCATACGGGTATGAAAAAAGGAAAGATATATTAGGATTTATTAACGTTGCCCGCGAAACACGCGAAAGACGCGAAATGAAAGAAAGCACGAAGCACGAAATTCGAAACAAATCCAAAATTCCAAAGTTCAAAATTTTACTTTGCCTCTTGAAAAAAAATCGATTTTGTATTAAATTTAAAGAAGGAGGTTCTCATGTTTGCTGCAACATCTAACGCGGAAGAACTTAGAACTAAAATTAAAGAAGACCTTTGCATTTTAGACATGGACGAATTGCAAACACTATACCGGACAATTGCTGCCCTGGCTGCGGAAAAAGCAATAAAGTTCGCCGATAAAGATTGGGCGGGGCGTTCTCTTTCCCGTGAGGAAATAAACAAAGAAGTTGAAGAGTACAGGCATTCAAAGAATAAATGAATCTTGTGATCGATACCAATGTCCTGGTTGAATCCATTTCGTCGGGGAGTCCTTATCATAAGATATTCAGGTCGATAATCGACGGTACAAATAATCTTATTATCTCTAATGAAATTCTACTTGAATATTTCGAAATTTTTGAACGAATTTATTCAAAACAAACAATAAGAGAGATTTCCATTTTTTTTAATTATTCGCCATTTATTCTTAAAAATAATCCCCATTATCGTTTTAACTTAATAAAAGTGGATGAAGAGGATAACAAATTTGTTGACTGTGCAATCTGTGGAAATTGTGATCGTATTGTCACGTCGGATCATCATTTCAATGTTTTA
>JAUPLE010000858.1 GCA_030837085.1 Acidobacteriota bacterium
GCTCAATTCCCGGTAAAATACCTCCGCCGCTGCCATCGCCTGCATATCACTCACCGGCCGCCCCCAACCTAAAACAATAGGCACCCTCTCCAATTCCGCAATACTCCCCGCAAATGACATAGAGAAATTTGCTGACAGAGTATCCGTTTCCCCAGTTCGGGAAGATATACGAGAATCCGCGGGGCGCCAATCAGCGCCCCGTGCAATGGCCCGAATGGCCTTCTTAGCCGGGGGACGCAGTCCCCTTTGAGAAAGGGTTCCGACACCTCCTAAAACTTTTGATGAGGCTGGCGATTGCCCGGTTCGGCACCCGGATAAAAATAATACCCTGGGCGGATTAAGTTTCAATGCCTTATTCCATAAAGCACCCGCATCCACTTCATCACAATACCCCAACTCATCCTCCATCACGAAAATAGGCCGCCCCTTTTCATCGATACCCGCATGTCCCGAAAGATGCACCACATCATAACACGTGTGCAGCAACTTCTCTCCCAACCCCGCCAAAGAACCCGAATCCTCTACCTCGATATCCATCGGCAAATTCTCCGTCACCTCCACAATCGCTTCCTCCTCCTTCTCAAAATCCAACTCCGGCTCCACATCCAACGCCGAACACGCCATGAAAATCAATTTCAACGGACGATTTTCCCGTTTTGACTCTTTCCCTTTCCCCCAATCCGAAACACAGCGCACCAGGTGCACCCGGTTCACCAACAAAAACCCCTTCTCATTCGCCAATAACTCAAAGGGCCAATTAGCCGTTTCCCGGTATAAATATAATTGCAGGATGACCCGTTCATCCTTAGCTTGACCTTCCGATACCGCCTGCTCCAGGAACCGCCGGTCCCCATCCAAAAAGCGAAACAACTTCTCGCCAATGGAAAATTGAAATTCCTTTCGGAACCACAAATGTTCAAGCTCATCCTGTGACAAATCAGCGGCGGAACTATTGAAAAACTCTTGCTTGTCGGTTTGTTTGTCCTGCCAGGTAATGCGATAACAACCATCTTTGCCTGCCGTTTCGACGTTCACTTTAAAAATCAAGGCCATGCTGCTCCTCCACTAAAAAAGAATACTCCACGATAGCACATAGAAAACCGGAAGTCAATAAAAACCATATATTCGCCTCAAAAAATGATTAATTCATAAAAAAGTGAGGCGTATCCGCTCAAGAAGGAGGCGTATTCACTAAAAGATGTCGCGTATTCACCACAAAATGCCGCGTATTCACTAAAATATGAGGCGTATTCACTCAAGAAATTGATGTATTCGCACCGGGAAATGACGTATCCGCACAAATAAATCGTCCGCACGCAATTTTCTCGCCGGTCAATTCCGAACGGATCACATCCAGGTGCGAATACGTCATTTTTTTGAGCGGATCAATCAACTTTTGTGGCGAATACATCATCGCATGTAGTGAATACATCATTTTTTTGAGTGAATACGCCATTCCCCCGTGCGGATACGTCATTTTTCCAGTGAATATGTTATAAACTCGGACAAAATCTTGGTGTTTCTTTGTGCCTTCGTGCCTTGGTGGCTATCTTCACTGAGAATTTCCATTGACAATAAGCCTGTTCTATGATAAAAAGTAGATCGATACGGAGGACTTAACCATGTCAAATAGAGAAAATTGGGGTTCGAAAATCGGTTTTATCCTGGCCGCCGCGGGATCGGCCGTCGGTTTAGGGAATATCTGGCGTTTCCCCTATATGACCGGCAAAATGGGCGGAGCTGTTTTTCTAGTGGTTTACCTGGGGGCGGTTATTGTTGTCGGACTGCCCATTATGATCGCTGAAATTGCATTGGGCCGCGCTACCAATAAAAATCCGGTGGGCGCTTACACGGCCATCAAACCCAAAGGCGGTTGGAAACTGGTGGGTTTCCTTGGAGTCCTGACCGGCGTCATGATATTCTCTTTCTATTCCGTGGTAGCCGGTTGGTCCGTGGGCTATTTTTTCAAAGCGATAACCGGCGAACTCAACAATATCGACAGTGCAAAAGCCGGCGAAATATTTTCCACGTTCGTTGCCAATGGACCCTGGCAGGTTATTTTAACCGGTTTTTTTATTTTGATTACCGCGCTGATTGTTGTGATGGGAGTTACCAAAGGCATTGAACGGATGTCCAAGATTATGATGCCGGCGCTCTTTGTTATATTAATCCTGCTGGTGATTCGCTCGGTAACGCTGCCCAACGCAGGCATCGGCCTGGAATTTTATTTAAAACCGGATTTCTCAAAAATAAACCCAGAAGTGGTAATAGCGGCTATGGGGCAGGCGTTCTTCAGTCTCAGCCTGGGTATGGGCGCGATGATGACCTACGGCTCTTATCTGAGTAAAAAAGACAATATCCCCTCCGCCGGGGGATGGGTGGCATTACTGGATACCTCGGTTGCCGTGCTGGCGGGATTTATGATATTCCCGGCCTTGTTTTCCGTCGGCGGAATCCAACCCACCGAAGGCCCCGGCCTGGTTTTCCAGGTGCTGCCGATTATATTTTCCAAAATCCCGCTGGGTATCATCGTGGGGCCATTGTTTTTCTTACTCCTGATCCTGGCCGCCTTAACTTCCACTATTTCCTTACTGGAAGTACCCGTGGCTTACTTAATCGACGAAAGAAAATGGAGCCGTAAAAAAGCCAACCTGGTGGTAGGACTCCTGACCTTTCTTTTCGGCATCCCTTGCGCGCTTTCCGGGAAATTCCTGGGATTGTGGGATTTGATCTGGGGAAATTTATCCCTCAGCATCGGCGCTTTCTTCATCGCCCTCTTTGTGGGACATGTCTGGAAAACAGCCAATGCCCTCCAGGAAATTAGCCAGGGGACAAAGGAGTTCAAGCTTGCCCGGGTATGGGCTTTTTGGGTGAAATACATCTCGCCGTTGATTATTCTCCTGATCTTATTGAGTAAAATTTTGTCATCAAATTAAGATTATTATGGGGGGGAATGAACCGAACCCCCCAAAAATGTGACATGTCGTTATTTTTAAACAACTAACTCGGAGAATAGGTGACTGGACTTGCTGTTCTGATGCATCCCGGTCCAATTTTGAAAATTATGGGAACTGATACGAATCATTTACTTGATTTAAAAAGAGTGACATCATTTTTTGAAGGGCTTCCCGGTAAATGCCGCCTGGGGAAACAAAAAAACACAAAATTAGGGGTTGACTGTCCTGTAACTTTTTATTAAAATGTAGTCTAAGTATTGTTATGCGCGCATGCAAGTACCGATAATGCGTGATATCAAGTTATATTCAAAGTTGTTTCCCGATGTTGGAAATATTTGAAATCAGCAGGTAATAAATAGCTGGATCATCTTGTCGGGAGGGCGGTAAAATTCCAAAGGCGGCAGCCTTCCCATTTATAATATATCGAAAAAATTATTGGTGAATTATGAAGAATACCGAATTAGCAGACCAGGTGACTGAATATTTACTGACTTGCGACGATTCGGCGATATTTAAACTGAATGTCACAACTCTTGCCGGATTATTTCATGTGGACCGTTCCCACCTGGCCCGGCAATTTAAAGCCAGTAAACATTTCACCCTATGTGGATTTCTTCAGAAAGAAAAAATGGGGCGGGCGGCCTCGCTTTTAAGCAGTTCTTCGAAACTTACCATGGAGCGGTTATCTCAAAAAATGGGTTTTTGTACCAGCGAGTACTTTAGAGAAGTTTTCAAAAGGCATTTCGGGGTTGTTCCCAGTAAATACCGGGAATATAAAATGGGTATAAAAAAAAGCAATCTCTTAATGCTTATTGCGCTAGGTAGTCAAAACCAATTAATGCTTCATGATCTGTCTCTCATGCACGTCATTATCCATCATTTGCTTTAGAAATAGATAATGACGTAAAAATTAAAAAGCACTTACCGCTCTTCTAATGGCGGAAGTTTTGACAAAATTATCTAAAATAACAAAGCTTTTATAAAATTATCTAAAATATCAGATTAAATATTAAAATTACATGAATCAAATACTTCCCGTTATATTTATGTTCCCCGGACAGGGTTCCCAATATTATCATATGGGCAAGGAACTATATCAACGGGACCCGGTTTTTAAAAAATCACTGGAACAACTTGATAATATTGCAGGCCGTTTAACCGGCCGGTCCATCCTTGAGCGGATGTATGATGAAGAAAAGAAACCCGGCGATAACTTTGATTGTCTATCCATAACTCACCCGGCCATTTTTATGGTGGAGTATGCCCTGGCGCAGTCGATATTACATATGGGTGTGGAACCCGCTTATGTTATAGGAACCAGCCTGGGAGAATTGACCGCCGCCGCTGTTTCAAGAGTTATGACGGCCGAAGAAGCCCTGGAAATGATAGTACGCCAGGCCGAGATGATCGAATCCTTTTGCCGGCAACACCAAGGCGGCGGCGGCATGATGACCATTCTCCACGATTCCGCGCTATATCATGAACAACCTCTCCTGCGGGAAAATACAGAACTGGCTGCCGTTAATTACCCGGGCCATTTTGTCATATCGGCGAAAAAGGAAATATTGAAAGAAATTGAATACTTATTAAAAAAGAAAAATATTGCTTTCCACCTTTTACCCGTTTCTTTTGCCTTTCATTCACGTTGGGTGGACGCCGCGGGATACGCATATTGCGATTATTTAAAGAAAAAGCATTTTCAGAAGCCGCGTCTGCCACTGATTTCCTGTGTGTCTGGCCGGGTAATGGAAGAAATTCCCACCGACTATTTCTGGCAGGTGGTGCGCCAACCCGTCCTGTTCCCAAAAGCCCTGGAAAACCTTCAAACTAAAGAAGATTATATTTACCTGGACCTGGGACCTTCCGCTACCCTGGCCAACTTTGCTAAAAACAATTTAAAAGAAACCACAAAAGCCATTTGCTTTTCGATCATGACGCCATATGAGAGCGATTTAAAAAAGATAGACCAATTTAAAGAATATTTTTCAAAGCTGCAACCATTTCAAATAAAAAAGGAGAAAGGAAAAATGAAAGCGTATATGTTTCCCGGTCAAGGCTCCCAACAAAAAGGCATGGGTGAAGACCTTTTCAGTGAATTCGGAGAATTCGTTCAAAAAACCGACGAAATATTAGGGTATTCCATAAAA
>JAUPLE010000859.1 GCA_030837085.1 Acidobacteriota bacterium
AAGGAAGAAACAAGGAAAGTATTCGGAGATGGCTTGAAACAACTGATTTTGTTTGGTTCCTACGCCAGGGAAGACCAGGATACCGAATCCGATATCGATATCATGATTTTGGTGGATGATACCGAGGAAAAGCTGAGGAAATATAGAGAAGTTGTGGCGGATATTATGGGCGAACTGTCCATGAAACATGAGAAATTGATTTCCTTAATAGAGGTTCCCTATACCCGCTATAAAAAATACCAGGAAGTTTTACCTTTCTATAGAAATGTTTATGATGAAGGAGTTGAACTCTATGGAAGAGACACGGCTTGATCTATCAAAGTACCGGATGGAAAAGGCAAAGGATGACCTTGGGGTGTCTAAATTAAACCTGGAAAATAAAAAATTTTCCCAATCTATCAACAGGTCTTATTATTCAATGTTTCATGCGGTAAGAGCGCTGTTAGCGCTTCATAAATATGATTCCAAAAAGCACAGCGGCGTAATTTCGTATTTTAATCAGTATTTCGTAAAACCCAGGTATATTGAACCGGAATATTTTATGATAATAACAAAAGCATTCAAAATCAGGAATGACTGTGATTATGATGATTTCTACATTGCGTGTTATGATGATGCTAAGAAGCAATTTGAAAATGCAGGAAAATTCATAAATAGGATTGAAGCCTATATTAAAGATATTTTCGAGAATGATGAGGCGCCCAGTTAGAATGCCATAAATCCTGCCGCTTCCCTGGATACCCCGGTTATATTGCCGTAATTCCCGCGTAGCCAACGAAAGTGTTTACCGCCAACCAGAAGGGCGCGGCGACCATGTTCGAGTTTGAAAAATTGAAGTGAAAAAAGTCGGAATGGAAAGATGATTAGGGATTGTAATTATATAGCTTGATGCCGGGGATAAACCTGAAATCCTTCTCGTTAAACGTATATAAAGGGATATCATAGTATCTTGCAGTAGCTGCAATTACAGCGTCCGGGATTTTTAACCCATGCGATAGACAAAATGTCTCCAGCAATAAACCGGCATCATCCATAACCGATTGATTAATCTCCAGCACCTGGAATTTATTCAAGCGTTTTTTTATGGAATTCAATTCCACCTTATTTCGTGCACCTACGATTAATTCCATGACGATAATCGTGTTAAGCATGATGCTTCCAGGGCCAATATAATTAATCTCTTTTTCGACTTCCGGGTTTTCTTTAAAATATTCGATCAAAACACATGTATCTGTTAAAATCATTGCCATTGATCTTTTCTCAATTTATCCACAAATTGCTTTGAATCGACAATATCCGCAAAAGGCACAATATCTTCAAGGCTATCATCGATTTTAAATTTCAACCCCCTGGGTTGCGGCTTTTTCTCTTTTGCTTTTTCCTCTGAATCAATAATTATGATTTTCACATGCCTGTTTCGAAATTTCCGCGGAATCGTTATTATATTATCTCTAACGAACGTGTCGATAACCATAGTTTGCATCATACACCTCGCTGCCCAGTATAGTACTTATCGCCGATTTTGTCAATGATTATTTCCAACTAATTGTCAATTGTTAACGGTTAATTGTTAATGCCCCGGGGAAGTTGGTACGTCATTTCTACGGTAGGTTTATCATTTCTACTTTCCTTTTGTTCTACGTTCGAGGAAACGATTGATGGGAACGGAAAAAATGATAACCAGGAAACATCCCACGACATTATACCAGAGATACGAGATTTGGGTAAATAAGAAACATAATACGACGCCAACCTCGGCAACAATCGCCGCATAAAACGCCGCCGCGCCGCGAACTCTTTTTAAATAAAACGCCACCAGGAATATCCCCAGGATGGTCCCGTAAAATAACGAACCTAATATATTCACCGCCTCTATCAACGTTCCCAACCGGTTGGCATACTGCGCAAACATGATGGCAAATATCCCCCACCCCACTGTCATGGCTTTCGATACCACCAAATAATGCCGGTCGCTGGCGTCTTTCTTCAACATCCGCTTGTAAATATCTATCATTGTGGTAGAAGCCAATGCGTTAAGTTCCGAAGACGTCGAAGACATGGACGCGGCAAAAATCGCGGCAATTATCAACCCTAAAAGCCCCACGGGTATATACTTTAATACGAAGAAAAGGAATATGTAATTGGTGTCGCCTGTGTCTTTATTGGCGGTATGCCGCCGGATTAACGCCACTCCCTGCGCCTTGAGTCCGGAAACTTTCTTTTCCGCCAAATCAAGCCGCTGCCCTGCGGCAGCCAACGCCGTGCTATCATTGTTATGCCGCGCTTGCACCAACTGTTTTATCAACTGGCTTTTTTCCTTAGAGGCGGCTTCGTATTGCTGTTCCACCCGTCTGTATTGTTCTCCCAATTGACCGGCCCTGACATTCCGGCTTTCCACTGAATTAAAGAATAACGGCGGCGCCGTGAACTGGTAAAAAACAAATACGAACACGCCTAAGAGGAGGATAAAAACTTGCATGGGAACTTTTACCACGCCATTGGCCAGCAATCCTAACCGGCTGTGGGTAATGGATTTGCCGGTAAGGTAACGCTGCACCTGGGAAGATCGGAAGAGCGTC
>JAUPLE010000860.1 GCA_030837085.1 Acidobacteriota bacterium
GATATTTTGGAACACGACGGTTACCTGGTTAAAAAGAAAGAGGGCCATGTTTTTATTTCAAAATTAGTCCGAGATTGGTGGAAATCGCGGTTTGGGTTTCAATATACCCCGGCTGCCGCTAGAAAAATAGTCTCATGAAACCGACATTAATGAAACATAACCCGGCGTTCCTTTCAAGGGACGAGCTGATAAAATCCTTTGTCGTGCGCCAGGTGGACCTGGATTTAATCATTGAAACCATTAAAGAAAATACCGGGAATTCCAATCAACATGTACTCATCATTGCGCCGAGGGGCATGGGAAAGACCACGCTTGTGCTGCGGGCAATGGCATCTATTACCGAAGATAATGAATTAAACTCCCAATGGTATCCCATCGTATTCAGCGAAGAGAGTTATGAAGTCTCTACCCCGGCGGAATTCTGGTTAAGAGCCATTTTTCATCTCGCTAAGCAATTAAAAAATGAAACCCTGGCGCAGGCCCATGAACGACTAAAAACAGAAAAGGATGAAAAAAGGCTATATGAACGCTCACTGTCATGTTTAATGGATTTTGCCGATGAACAGGGAAAGCGGTTGCTCCTGGTGGTGGAAAATGTTAATATGCTCTTTGATGAACAGATCGGTTCGGATGAGAGTTGGGATATTCGGCATACTTTATTGAATGAGCCCAGGATCATGCTGTTGGGAACTGCTACCTCCCGTTTTGACGGCATAGATAATGCCGGGAAAGCCATGTTCGATCTCTTTAAAATACATTCCCTGGAACCGCTGGCCACGCACGAGTCAAAACTCTTATGGGAGTATTTAACCGGGGAAGAAGTAAAGGATAATAAAATCCGGCCGATTCACATTCTTACCGGGGGCAATCCCCGGCTCCTGGCAATCATTTCTTCCTTTGCCGTGGGGGCGTCTTTCCGGGAATTAATGAAGCAACTCACATCTTTGATCGATGAATATACCACTTATTTTAAAAGTAATATCGAGAGTTTGCCTGCGTTGGAACGAAAAGTTTTTGTTACTTTGGCCAATATCTGGGAGCCGGCCGAAGCAGCCACTGTGGCTCGGGACGCCCGAATCAATGTCAATAAAACCAGTTCATTATTAAAAAGACTTGAATTCCGCGGCTGTGTCAGTGCTTTAAAATCAGCGGGTAGAAAAAAGAGTTACCAGGTGACGGAAAGACTTTATAATATTTATCATTTAATGCGGCTCAGCGGCAGCCAATCCGACCGGGTTCGGGCGGTAGTGGATTTTATGATTAATTTCTACGAGGGCAGAGCGCTAGCAAAGAAGTTGGCGGAACTTACCGAAGAAGCCAGTCGCCTTGGCCCGACAGAACGAAAAGATCACTTTGAAGCATTCCTGGAAATTCTTAATAAGGTAAAGGAACCGATGGAATGGATGCGAATTGTTTTGTCTTCAAAACTGGATTTTTTAAACCTCCCTGAAATGCAGGGATATCTAATTAAAATGAAAGGCCAATTCAAGCCTGGTCAAAAAATCACAGAGGAATCGCTAAAAAAAAATCTTCTGGAAAATCCGAAATTTAGTAATGTTTGGTCAATGTACGGATTTTTTCTGCATCAGGTTTCAAACAGACCTGAGGAAGCAGAAATAGCCTATAGAAAAGCAATTGAGATCGATGAAAATTTTTCCTGGGCATGGGTGTACTTGGCTCAATTGTTACATAAAAAATTAGAGAGATATGAAGAGGCGGAAGCAGCATATCGTAAAGTTATTGAGATTAATTCAAAAAATGATGAGTTATGGGCGATATTGGGACAACTACTTCATAAGAAATTAGAGAGATATGAAGAGGCAGAAGCTGCCTATCGCCGAGCCATTGAGGTTAATGTAAATTCTGCTTCGGCATGGAGACAATTGATAAAGCTTCAAATAGAACGATCGGTCGCCCCTGGCGACATAATCAATACTATCAATCAATACCTGGAAATTTCCGATAAGTCTGCTGAAAGCCTAAACGACATTGCCTGGGTGATATTTAATACCGATTTCAAAGAAGGTTTATCCACAGCGGAAAAATTAGCGCAAGAGGCAGTGGAAAAGGAACCTGATTCATTTCATCAGCATACTTATGCTTCCATCCTTGGAGCACAAGGCAAATGGGAAAAGGCGCTTTCGGTGGCGGTTGAATTCTTAAAGGATTCCAATTCAGCGAAGGAATATCCCAATGAGGTCATTTCCTTTTTTACCGATGCAGCCGCTGCCGGGTATGCCAAAGAAGGGCTGAAACTCCTTAAAAATTCCGCTTGCGCACCAAAAATGGAACCACTCATTGTTGCCTTGCAAATGCTGGCCGGGGAAGAATACAACGCCCCCCAGGAAGTGGTGGAAGTAGCAAAAGACGTCCTGAAACGAATCAAAGAAAAGAAGGCAAAACCTGCCTATCATTGAAACGAGCCGCTAAGGTCCCGGCGGGACACCCTTAAAGCGCGAAGGACCACGAAGAAAAAGAGTCTGCCCTTTTATAGCGCTGTTATTCCATGCGTTTCCGGGGTGTCCGGAAAATTTTCCGGGGAATTCAGAAATCTTTCGGGGGATTCAGGAATTCGTTCGGGGTGTTCCGGAATCTTGTCGGGGGGGTGCCGCAACCTGTCGGCATGGTCTCAGGCTGACTTTTCTAAATGCGATTATCAAGGATAGATAGTTCTTTTGAACCGGCCAATTTATCATCTGAGGTGATTAAAGTCAGTGAATGAATCGATGCTGTGGCAGCAATGAACCTGTCCGCCGGGTCCTGGTGGGGGAGATTGAGTCTCCTACTTTCAATTGCAATCTCCCTGTCGATTGGAATTTCGATTATATTTGCTTCAAGAATTGCACTATTGAGCCAATCATCTAAAGGATTATCGATTGAAATTCTTTTTTTTTCCAACAGAACAAGGAACTCCCAAACCGATATCGATGAGATAAACAATTCATTGGAGCTATCTTTTAATATAGAACGGACCTTTCCTGACAGCTTTTCCGGCTGAGAAACGCTCCATAACCAGATATGAGTGTCCAGTAGATATTTCAACTGGATAGTACCTCCCATTCCCCTTCCTCAACTACCGGTGCAACAATATCTCCTAATATTTTTGTTTTCCCGGAGAGGGCGCCGATCCATGAGTTATCGATTCGTTTCTTTTTATTATTGAAAGCGATAATTTTTTTGATGTCTTCCAGCAATTTTAATTGTTCACAGTACTTCAATTGATTGATTATCCGAACGACCTGATTATAATTGTATTGTTCTGCTATCATTATAACCTCCCCGAGTCAACTACGGTGTACTTCTGAGAAAATACCCCCCGGCAAAGATTTTTAGGAAACCTTTTAACTCCCAGGTAATGAGAATGTCTTCGGGTGCTTGTCATTATTCTATTTTTCATATTATTATTATATTATCAAATAGACAATTTTTCAAGATAAAAGGGCCCACCATTTGCTTGACACTAATGGACTTATTTAATAAAATAGGGGTCCATGAAAAATCAGAAACTTTCCCAGTATACCAAATACATCATGATCAACATCCTGGTCGCCGCCACTGCAACCATTTTGCTGGTCAATTACGTCGCCGCCGCCTATAAAATTAGGGGCGATTCCATGAACTCCGTATTGAAAGACCAGGAACGGGTTATTATCTCCCGGCTGGGATTGAAAACCGGCGCAATCAACCGCTTCGATATTGTGGTGCTTTATAAACCGAATGAACCTGGTAAATCGATTATCAAACGAGTAATCGGACTGCCCGGGGAAATTATCGAAATTAAAGACGGCGAGGTCTTTATCGACAATAAAAAACTGGAACAACCCTTCCTGGCCGGAAAAGACTTTCCCACTTCCGGTAAAGACAATATGAATCCTTTACTAATCCAACAGGATCACTATTTTGTCATGGGCGACAACCGGGCAGTGAGCCAGGATTCCAGGAATTTCGGCCCGGTCCCGGCAAAATATATTTTCGGCAAAACGATCTTCAGGTACTGGCCCCTCTCACGATTGGGAAAAATCGAATAACTAAATCAACCTAACTCTTAATAATGAAGCCCATAGGTAGTGGCAATTGGCTTAAACAAAACTTCATTGTGGACTTCTTTGACGTTTTTCATTCCCGCGGCTATCTTCTCAGACTCTTCCACGTCCCTGCTGTCGCCGGCAATCCCCCGCAATGTCACTATCCCCTGTTCACAAAACACTTCCAGGAAGTGGATGGACAATTTTTCTTTATAAATAATGTTGGTTTTGATTTCATGCTCCAGGGTGAGATCGTCCAGTTTGAGGAGGGTTTCTTTCTGCCTGGCCGTAAATTCA
>JAUPLE010000861.1 GCA_030837085.1 Acidobacteriota bacterium
AGGGCAATAGCAGTATGAGCGCTCAAAACAACCCAGAGGGGAACTTCAAAACTATTCACCATACCGGCGGAGAATAATAAACTGGTGATAATGCCCATGGTTTTCTGGGCGTCGTTGCCGCCGTGCCCCAGGCTGTACAATGCAGCGGAAACCAACTGCATCCTCTTGGACCAAACATTAATCACAGGCAAAGGTTTTTTATGCACCAACCAGACGGTAACGGTCATGAGCAGGAGACCGAGAACCATGCCGATAAGGGGCGCCAGGACAATAAAGAGTATGATCTTCATCCAACCGCTGACAATGACGACGCCGAAACCGGACTTGGCCACCGCGGCGCCCAGGTAACCACCCATCAAAGCGTGGGAGGAACTGGAAGGCAATCCCCAATACCAGGTCGCCAGGTTCCATATAATGGCGCCCAACAAGCCGGCAAAAATAACTATGGGATTAACAATTGTAATATCGATTAAACCCTGGCCAATGGTTTTGGCGACGTCCGTGCCGAATATGAGAAAGGCAACAAAATTAAAAAAAGCAGCCCAAATCACGGCTTTCCTGGGTGTTAATACCTTGGTGGAAACGATGGTCGCAATGGAATTGGCCGCGTCATGCATCCCATTGGTATAATCAAAAACCAGGGCTATGAATATAATTAATATGATCAATAGAAAACTTCCACTCATCTTCGCTGACTCCTTTTCAACTTCTGTCTCAACTTCATTGGAACTCCATTGTTCAACTTCTTACAAAAGCTCTTCTTAAGCGGTAATCAGGTATTTTCAAGCACGATGCCTTCGGTGATATTGCCGACATCATCGCAGCGGTCCGTGCCTTTTTCGATATAATCCAGGATATCTTTCCACTTGATCAATTCAAACACATTCTTTTCGTCCTCGAATAGGCGCGCCAATATACTGCGCCGGATCAAATCCGCTTCATTTTCCAGGTGTTTGATCTCAACGGTAAGCTGGATGATGCGTTCGGATTTTTTCATATTGCGCAGAAGTCCGATCATTTCTTTAATCAACTTTGTGCTGTCTAAAAGCACCCTGACCAACTCCATCCCGCCATCAGGCACTGCTTTGGGCTGATACAACCTGATCCTGGAAGCAGCCCCTTCGGTAAGGTCCAGGATATCGTCAAGCCTGTTGGCTAGGTGAAAGATGTCTTCACGATCGATCGGCGTCACAAAGGTTTTATGAAGGTATGACATGACCTGGTGAACGAACCGGTCGGTTTCACTTTCAATGGTTTTCAATTGAATGGCCGGTTCATCGAAAGCAGATCCTTTCTCCAGCATCCGGAACAGGATTTGCGCCCCTTCAACCAGGTTTACACACATCTTATCAAACATATCGAAAACATAGTTATCTTTCGGTAATAGGGAACTAAAAAACATGAGAGACTCCTTAATCTTAACCCTTTCGATTTTTCACGTATAATAATACCATACCTTCAATAAAGAAGTCAAAAAAATTAAAATTAAACCGTTGCTCCCCAGGATCATTGTTGGAACAGGTTATTTAAAATGCCGCACCAGGTACTTTAAATTAAAGTAGATGGGATTAAAATGATACCCGCCATTCACCATCTCATTAATGGCTTCTTCTTTTTCCCATTTTTGGATATTAATCCTGTACAATGCGACGGCTGTTCCCGTCCGGTCGGCGCCACGCCGGCAATGAACAAATACCGGGCAATTGGCCGGGTCTGAAACGATCTCAAGAAAACGCGCGAATTTCTTTTTCCTGGGGAAAATAGAACTGATAGGGATATGAAAATAGTTGAACCCGGCGCCTGCAATCATTTTCTCATCGGCATTAGAACCCCTCAGGTTCACGATGGTCTTAATGCCTAATTTCTTTAGCTCCTCGAAACCGGCCGTTTTCGGCTGCGCCCCGCGGTAAAGATCATCCGACACTTTATAAAAATTTGACAATCCTTCTCGCTCCAGGGGAACAGCCCAATTCGTCGGTCGGGCTTCCTGGGGCCCGGGTAAAGGTAGAGGTTTGCTCGCCTCCTGGCTGCAATATAAGAGGAGAAGGAGGGTGACAATGGTCAATAATATAATCTTATTCCTATATTTCATATGACTCCTAGCTGTCATTTTAACTCCTTACTTTTCGCGTGTTTCGCGTGTTTCGCGGGCCCTCTTTTTAATACACCTCGAACCGGGATTGCCCGACTTTTTGTCCTTCCAGGTAAATGGTAATAGTATACATACCGGGGGCCCACTTCGCCGCTTCGGACCAGCCCATGCCCTGCCAATATAAACCCGTACGCGATCCTTTTTCAGGGGTAATGGAGCCTTTTAATTCCTGGGCAAAGGCAGCGCCGCTGTACAGGATCGTTATCTCGCTTTTGTTTTCGGCAACGCCGTATAATTTATTATCATAGCTAATTTCTGTATAAATATACCGTGCTTCCTGCTGCGAAAACCGGGCAGCATAGACACGCTGCTCCACCGGCGGCGCTTTGGGACCGAATTGAAAAAATTTGATCTCCCGGATATTCAGCTTTATCCGGGTTTCTTTTAAAATCTTTTCTTTTAACTGCAGAACTCGTGTGTTGACTTCCTGGAGGTGCCGGCCGGTTGGATTTTTGTCAATATAATCCTCGTAGGCAGGAATAGTGTTGACTTTGGCCGCCAATTCAAAAGCCGTGTCGTCTTTGATCCGTTCTTCCAATGTAATAGCTTCTTTCAATTGGTCATACTTTTTCCTGGCTTCTTCGGCATGCAAGCCCTGGGGATAGTCCTTGAGATATTTCTCATAGGAATAAACGGTATTCATACCCTTTGCCCGTTGAAACGCCTGGTCATCCTGCTGCTGGAGTTTTTTCTGTTGTTCCAGTTGTTTCCGGGTTTTTTCCGCTGCATCGGCTTTTTTCTTTTCCGCGCCGTCAATATCCTGCGCTAATTTATCCAGTTCTTCGGAGGTTTTATATTGCCTGGCCAACTGGATATTGGCCCTGGCTTGTTCATAATTTTTATCGTTAAAAGCGTCGCGGGCCAAATTAAAATATTTTGTATATTCCTTCTCCTTTGAAAGATCCGCCAGTTGCTTTATCCGGTCTTCCAGGGCTTTTAACTCGGGGGTATCTTTAATACTTCGGGCTTTGGAAAGGTTTTCCAGGGATTTTTCATATTCGTTATTCTTCAAATATTCTTCAGCCAGGATAAAATAGCGTTGGTGATTTTCATCGATTGCGGTGGTGCTGGATTTCCCCGTATCAAGCGTCGCGGCCGGCTTATCGGTTGGCTTTGCCGGGGTTTGATTTTTTCCCGCGGCGGCCGAGGTTGAAGAGGGCGGCGAAGTCTGTTTGAATTGATCCTGGAAAAAGAGAAAATAGATGGCTGTCAATATAAAAGGAATAGCGATCAAGGTGACCACCAATGGTCCTTTGGTTCGTTTCAGGGGGTGGTGGGATTGCAGTTCGTAAGTATCGTGGACCTGGGCGGCGGCGCCGGCAGCGGCAGCGGCTGGGATGTCATGAGCATCTTTAACGATGCGGACGTTGGAACTGGGGATGGGAGTTGGGCTGGTTTTTACCAGGGATTCTTCCAGTGAAGTGGCCGGTAAAGAAGATTTATCGAAAAACCACGCCTCGCCTTTTGTTCCTTTGATGGTATCTAACCGGCTGTCCGGCCCGAATGTATCCAGGAGTTGGATGAATTCTGCCGCGCTTTGGACTCGTTCGCGTTTGTCCTTAGCGATTACCCGCGTAATCACAGTTTGATACCTGCTTAACTCTAACGGCAGCATGGGGATGGGGGCCTGGACATGTTTCAACAATACGCCGGCGGCGCTGTCGGCCCGGTAAGGCACGTCGCCGGTGAGTATTTCATATAAAACGATTCCCAGGCTGTAAATATCGCTCAAGCCGTCGATGGGTTCTCCCTTGCATTGTTCGGGGCTCATGTAATGGGGAGTCCCGATAATCATGCCGGTAGTGGTTAAGCGGGCGCTGGAGTCCAATGCCCGGGCGATGCCGAAATCAGCCAAAACAGGGGTACCGTCTTTACGAAAAAGGATATTGTCCGGTTTGATATCGCGGTGTATCACGCCTTCTCGGTGGGCAAAATCCAGGGCGACGGCGACCTGTCGTATGATTTTAAAGGCTTCCAGGGGGGTGAGCCGGCAATCGGGTTTAAATTTTACCCGCTCCACCAGGCTCTCATGCAGCCGTTCCATAACAATAAAGCAATGGTTTTCCACCTGGCCGACATCGTGGATAGTAATGATATTGGGATGGTTTAATTGGGAGGCGGTGCGGGCTTCGTTGAGAAATCGCTGCAAATACTGGAGGTCTTTGAACATCTCCGGTTCCAGTATTTTGATGGCCACTTCCCGCTCCAGTTTTTCCTGGACGCCCAGGTACACGGTGGCCATGCCTCCCTGTCCAAGGATTCGTTCGATGTGGTACCCGGGAATTTGTGGTATTTGTCTCATTTTTTTCCTGGTCAATTGTTTTAAATTATAGTATAACTTTAAAATAATTTTGTCAAGGAAATCGACTTAGGCTTTAAACAAAAG
>JAUPLE010000862.1 GCA_030837085.1 Acidobacteriota bacterium
TGGTTGTTTGTAAACCAGGCGCGATTGGCGATTCCTTCCCTGACAAAAACCTATTTGTCCATCAGGCGCCTTATTAAAATTGCCATTTGAATATATTTTTAAAAAATGGTATTATATAGCTTAATTAATGGCTAAACAGGAGGATAAAATGCAACGAGAAGCCAACTTTATGAAACGAATGGGTGAGTTATTGGCCTTTCACAAAATCATTAACCGGCCCGAAGATTTAAATGATGATAATTTCGATGACTCCATCGTAGAATTCCAGGAGAAAGTGGATATCATGTCGGACGGGAACCCCAAATGGGAAACCCTTTGGCAATTACAGTTTCCATGGGTGCAGCAGCAGCCCAAATTAAGCTTTGTAAAATGCGCCGCCGATAAATTACCCGGCATTGAAGGGTATGAACACCTCTGGCTGCGCCAGGATGCCGCGGAAAGATACAATCAATTGAGAAACGAAGTACTTTCTCTGGGTGGCGTCATTCCTACCGAAGGCGGCAAACGTGACCTCTCCGAAGGGGCGGGCCTGGGCAGATCGGCAACCTCCATGCACTATCCCGGCCTGGCTTTCGACCTGGCCGGCAGCGCCGGCTTCTTCAAACCCGACACGGATCCCTTTGTAATCACCCTCGGGGGAAGCGGCTATTGGGAAATTTGGTGCCGCGCCCCACGCGGCCAGGAAACAAAACTAAACGCCCTGTATTGGGATAACCCCACCAGCGGCATTGACCGCACCAAAACAGTCCAGGGAAAATTCTTCAGTTTTACTAAGCTTGCGGCCAAATACGGATTCCAAGCCATACGACCGAGACTGAGCTTTACCCGCGCTAAAGACAGGAAATACATCGGCTGCGAATGGTGGCACTTCCAGGCCAATGATTTATTGATTGCCAATCTCTCCCAACTGGGAATTGAATTAATGCGCATCGCCGAATATACACCGGAATACATCCGCAGCGCCAACGAAACCGTATGGGGGCGTAAACAAGCCATTTTCCAGCAGGATTGGTTCTGATTTCGTATATTGCGTGTATTTTAATCAGGATTCGTAATGAAATAAAATTTTCATTACGAATCCTTAGTAGTTCGAAAAGGCGTCAACATCTTTGCTGATCTTATCAAGCCCCCGCGCCGTCCGGCCGGCTATTTGAACGACCTTGGCCTCCTGTGAACAATCATTAATTCGTATATCAATATTCCGGCGATACGCATACTCCAGGATATCATAGGTGTAAAGACGGCTCTGCACAACACTCAGAAGCTTGATAGACATTAAATCGAACTGGTATAGCTCTTCGCAATTAAGGAAATGCCTGGCGGCAGGGCTGATGTCTTTATCTTCAGCGGACCCGGGAGTGGGAACCCGTACTTCCGCCAGGTTCAACTGTTTCACGCCGATACCGGCCAGTTCTTTGAGCTTTTCGCGTCTGATGAGATGGTCGAAACTTTCATCGTAGATGGGCACCTCAACCGTAACCCAGGGGAATATGTTGACCGCATAGTCCCGCACTTTATCGATAATGCCCTGGTCGAAATCCGTGGCCGCCAGGTTAAACCGTAACTCTTCAAGACCAATGTCCCTGAGTTCCTGCATATTATCTTTCGAAGCAGCAATGCCGTTTGTGTATCCCCAGAGATAAATATGGGGATAGCTCTTCTTGATCCTCTTAATAAACTCTTTGGCAATGCCATAGTTCTTGAAAAAGATTTCGCCGCCGCTGATGGAAATACCGCTGATTTTGTCTTTATTCGCATCGATGGCCATCAAGAGGAGGTCCATGGTAACCTGGCTCATTAGAGGCTTCTGCACCATCTCATTGGTTAACCGTGGACAGAATTTACATTCCGCATTACAGGTGAAACTTGGGAAGATACATATCCACCTTCCATCCTTGCAGGACTGGCAGCCGGGGCTCAAGTTCTCTTTATCACAGTTAGAAACCGTCATGCCCCAATCGTCGTATTTAAGGAAATCCATACCCCGGCGTTTCTCGTTGAGAATTTTGAAGAAATCATCGTGGGAAAGCTGAAAGGATGTCAGTATCCTTTTTGCCCTGAGGGCTTCGATGTGTTGTGCGAAATCGCCCGACATATTATTGGTTAGTTGTGTTTTCAACTGCTCCAGGGCGGCATCCGCGGTCAAAGGGCCTCGTGAAAATGTGTTCAAAAGCAGCAGGACGGCATGATTATCGGTCACATAGGACTCGTCATTACCAGGAACATTAATGGTAATTTTACCTTTGTCCCAGGTTACTTTTGTATCCGGTGATAGCATTAACTTTTGCATTGTTCCTCCGCAACTATTTAGCTGTCAAAACCCATATAACGGGTTACACAATAAAAACAAGGGGTATGATTGTTCGATTGCAGAATTTGCCCTGCTTTTTTATAGGCTTTTCGGCCCATATAAACCGAAGCCCCATCAAGGATAATGGCGTTTAACTTATTGGCAATAGAGAATACGCTGGCCCAATCCCTGGCATCGACAGCGCCGGATAGTGCATCCATACCTTTACGCCGGATATTAAAATCGGTTATCAAAAAACTTTCCCTGATCTCGCTGAATTGTTCCATTGTTATGTCCACGCTATCCGGGAGTATACCCACCGGGACGCCCAATTTATGCTGCAGTTTCCGTGCACTCTTTTCCAGGCGATTCCTGAATTCTTCGGAGGAGATATTCATACTTTCCAGGTTAGCCGGCTTTGCTTCAAAGCCGGCGTATCCAACAATCCAGGTTAAGGGAATATCTAAGGATTTTGCTAAAAGATAGAGCAAATGGGGGCCGGTCTTCATAATGCTTTCTCCGACCAATCCGATATCACTACCCACCTCGCCGCTGGTAAACATGGCTTTGGTTCCTACCCATTCGTAAGGGTAGTCCGGGCAAACTGTCGTCAGAACCACTCCCGGCTCTTGCTGAGACCGTTCTTGCCTATCTAAGTACCAATCAATCAAAATACTAAACTCAGCGGCGGTAGGCATTACAATACTGGTGTTTTCAATCAATGGGATGATTTCCAGGCAGAAGCTAGAGAGTCGATTGACAGCATCTATTGAAATTCGTCTTTCCCTTATACCTTTCGAACACCGATGGAATAGAAATTTCAAACGCCTCATGGCAAAGTTCTTTCCACTCAGGCTCATTCCAGTTGATAATTTATCTAAAGCGGCATCATTCATCATCAACTGCCCTGATTGGGTTACGGAAAACACCGATGGATTTTTAATAATTAAATCGCATACTTGTGGGACATCTCTAACTTTAAATGCCCCATATACACTCGACTCGATCATGAAACAACCTCCTTCCGTCAATATACGAAAGCAATTATCGAAAAAAATTCCCTATATATAATGACCAAATAGTTTCATTAAGATTTTTTGTTTCTTTCAACATTTTATTGAACTTCTTCCAGGGCAATAATGTGAGCTTATAAACAGGAACCGTTGCGAAGTGCGTAACAGGATTATTATGATATATAAAATGCTATTTGTCAAGAGGTTGGACGTATTTTTTTATATTATTTCACATTTAAATAATGTAAACTGATATTTCACATTCATAATATCACATTAAATGTTCCATTTTCTGTATTTTTATTTTATATATTTAGAGAATCATTATAGTTGTAAGGCTCCATTTTATAATTTATAAAAATGACAATTGTTATATTCACTAAAATCAGTAAATGAAATATTTTTTCGTATGTTCCGTGTGATCTGTGGGCCCCAATCATGTCAAAAGAATTTTAAAAAAGTTGTTGCTCCCTCTTGCGATTCAGAAGAATTTCCATTAAAATACTGCTTTAACAAAAAATGATTTTCCCAATGATCCAAAAGATTTGTTACGATGGTCCTCACCACAAAGGACCTTCTTAGGAGCTATTATGAGACGATTAATTTTATATTTTGTTATCACAGTGTTGATGTTGGCGACCATAACCTTAAACGCTGTCACCTGGAAGAAGTATACAGCCGCGTCCTTTTCTTTCCACTACCCCGCGGGATGGGAAGTAAAAGAGCAGGATACCAATATAGAAATATCCAATACCCAAACAAAAGAACAACTCCTGATCGTGGCCATTCTTTTTGATAAAACCAAAAGCCCAACCATGTTGGCCAAAGAGATGGTGGCATTATTTAAACAAGGCACGCCCGATATCAATGCCTCCGGGTTTAGTGAAAAAAACCAGTCCGTATATTTTGAATCCACCTATTCGGAACAAGGGACGGCATATCGGGCCGAGGTCCTGGTGGTGAAAAATACGGAAAGCGCCCACTGGTTTTCATACTGCGCCCCTGCCGCCGGTTATAAACAAGAATTCGGCCTGGAATTACTGCAAAGCTTTATACATTCGATAGCGACGGGTAATTCTTCTCAATCCCCAGAAAACGTAACCGCAAACGCAAGTCCGGCAGCATCTGTACCTTCTTCATCTTTAGAAAAAAACGCCCGGTCTTTTTTATTTGTCCTGGAATTCGCCCTGGGTGCACCCTTAAACCATGCGCAGGAAAAAATCATACTGGACCAATTATTGGCCGGTTGGAAGACCGAATCTCCCGACTCATTGAAAAAATTCGCTGCTTATCCCCAACTCGTAGCGATAATTCTCTCTTCCGGTCAGCATGAACTGGAAAAGATGCGCCTGGAATTGGAAAAATCCACCCGCCAATGGCTGGAGGAATCGAATCAAAATGACCCCGTGGTGGGAATCATACGCAATCAATTGGAGCAGCGAAGTAAAATATTGGCAGCGGACAACCCGCCGTTAACCGAGATGGCGGCCACGGCGTACTCTGAGATGACGGCTTTTGCAGACCTTTTAGCGGCAAATTCAAATGCGTTGCCGGCAGACATTTCTTCCAGCAAGGTTGATAATATCCGCCGTTTACTGCAAAAGACATGGGGCAATTTTACCGCTTCCGAACGCAGCGATGTTTTGACGACACCTGGCCTCTGGCTCACCTTCCGCACCCTGCTCCAATTCGGCAGTCCCGCTGAAAAGGAAAAAA
>JAUPLE010000863.1 GCA_030837085.1 Acidobacteriota bacterium
CCATTGAAAGGAACCATCATGCTGATTCTCCAGGCGTCTTCTTTACCCGCAAAAAACGAACCGCCCGGGATGACGTGGAATGAATCGTTTTCAAGTACCTGTAACCCCACACCATTTTGCTGTATATAGAGTTTTCCATTATATAAATATAATGCCCAAAAAGCGGTTTCCGAATTCCATGTGGTAAACCGTTTGGCATCCCAGCGGAAAAGGTATTTTGAAGCCTTAAAATATAAGCCGTCCGGCGCGGCAAAGACCTGGGAAATGCTGCCGAAATTTCTGTATTTCTCTTCGAGCTTATTTAACAAGGATTTATATTGGAGTGTCCCTGTTTGATCGGGTTCAAGAAAACCCAATTCATTAAGTCCACCCACATAAATGGTCCCGGAAGCGTCGATTGCCAGGGTCCGCGCCATTAAATTAGGCACCCAGATCAACCGCCACGATACGCCGTCATATTCTAGGATGCCGCCCGTATTCCCCACAAAAACCAACCCGTCCCTATCCTGGATAATGCACCAGTTTTGGGGGAAGTGATCGTAATCTTTCTTGGAATAGTTGCGGAAAAATTTAAACCCGCCTTGAGCGAAACCCAACCCGGTCCCCAAAACCAAAATCAAAATAAGAACCCACAGCCGAAACACCCTGGCTTGATGTTTAAATGCTTGCCCTGTCGCCATAAAACCCTCTCCTGGATTTTTTTATTGTTATACTATACCATACGGAAATTTTCTTTTCAATGTTTTTTCCGCTCTTCCGCTTTCCCCTGACCCCTGATTCCTTAGGACTACGTCATTCTTTTTTTTCTATTTGAATGCTTGATAATCTAACTGCCCCTATGACTTTTTTCTCACTTTTCTGATATACTTTTGCTGATGAATCACGATTTAATAGCTATAGAAGGGGCGATAGTGAGATAGTAACGGCGGATGCTTTACACACGCAAACAATCGAACATCCCTGATGCCAATCGAACCTTTGGGGCTTCTTTCAGCCAGTATTGCAAAATCAACAATTTTATGGCATACTTAAGACATGAAAATAATTACCCACGGCTTTACTCTTTTTGAAACAATCCTTGTTTTTTTTTAATCGCTTTGATCTCTGCCCTGGTTCTTCCCTATTTCTCTAAATACATCGACAAAACAAATGAAAAACAACAACTGGTAACGGTTCTTACGGCTGTGTCCGACCTGAGAAAGAACGCAATCTCATATATGGCCGTGGGCGAAATCGATACGGTTGGCCATGACCTGGTGCTTTTCCTGGATAACCGCGAAATTAAACGCATTACCCTGCCGGAACCACCAATCATAAACCACGTCATCTATTTTAACCGCTATGGCATGGCCTCAGGAGGTGAAATTTTAGTCAAATTTAAACGTCTTTACAAAATTGAGATCGAAGAGGCGTCAGGCAAAATGACGGTTTTTTAAAACAATGAAAAAAACAAAAATAGCAGCGAACGAAAAAGGTTTTACTTTGGTGGAAGTAGTGGTCTCCGTAGCCCTCTTTGCCATGGTAATGGGCGCGGTGTTCTACTTCTACGCCAACTCGATGTCAAACCAGGCGAAACTCAAGGAAAAATACACGATGCTGCGCATCTCACGCGAATTCGTGGACTCCTTTATCAATTACAACACCCGGGAACAAAAAAAAGGCCTGGATGAAAAGGAAGGCTTCCTACTGGAATGGTCCATGTCCCCGGTGGAAGAAAAAAAAGACGTCATCTTCTCCTCCGGAGTCCTCCCTACTGCCCAATTAAACCGCGTCCACGTCAATGTAATTAATAAAGAATCAAAACAAACGGTGCTGCAAATGGATTTCCTGGTCAATGCGGTTTCTACCGATAATTCTACCGAATGAGAATGAAAAGAAAGGATTTAATAAACAAAAGCTTTGGGAAGTCCAGAAACCTTTTCTCGAAAAGGTTTCTGGTCGTCGAAGACAATGCAAACAAGGGTTTCACGCTGGTGGAAATTGTCCTGGTAATTATGATTACCTCCATCCTGGTAGTAATGATCTTCCAGGCCCTGGACCACATTCGCCAAAACGAAGCCCGCCTCGTGGCAAAACGCGACAACGAGAAACAACTCTATATCCTTTTCAACGCCCTGGCCAACCTTTTCAAAAACACCTCCTCGTTCACTGTATTCAATAACCGGGAAGAAAGCCCCTTCTTCCTGGGCACGACCAAAGGAATTATCTTTTTATCCCGCGCCCCATTGGTTTTTCCCTACGGAGGTATGCATTTTATCGAGCTGCAATTTGATAAAAATAGGATATGGTATCGAGAAAAACCGTTCCGGGAATCCGAAGAACGGGAATTCGTATCCTTCGCTGAATTGAAAGACCGACCCTTTTACCCGCTGCTGGAAAACGTGACAGCCGCCGAATTCCAGTATTATTTATGGGACCGCCGCTCCAGGCAATTTAACTGGAAAAAGGACGTGAATTCGTTTGAGAAAGACGAGCTGCCCCTCCGGGTCTCCCTACGCATCGACCTGGGAGGTAAATTATATGAACTGCCTTTCGATAGGATCATTAAAGATAAGAATGAAAAAATTCCACCATTATTACTCGCTAAGTAACCTAATTAACGTAAATAACAGCACACAAGGCACTGTGATTTTCATCGTGCTGGTGTTTATCCTTTCCGTGACGGCGCTGGTATTGATCAGTTCCCGCGGCTTACGTTCGGAAGTGGATTTCGTGGAAAATGAATTAGTGCGTTTAAAAGCCTATACTGAATGTGTCAGTGGGGTGGAATATTTAAAATACCGCCTGCTGACTACCACACGGGGGAATGTGGAATTCACGGATTTGCTGAATAACCGGCTGTCCCCACGCCTACTGCTGGACGGCAGCGATATCGAAGTCCATGTGCAGGACATCGTATTCTATCTAAACCTCCAGGACAGCGCCGGGCTGATTAATGTTTTCAAAATCGAAAGACCGATGTTTAAAGACCTGTGCGTATACTACGGCGTCCCGGCGGAAAACACAGGGGTTATCCTGGATTCACTGCTTGATTGGATGGACCCGGACAGTTTCGTCCGCCCCCAGGGCGTGGAAAGCGATTATTACATGGAAAATTACGGCTACTCAGCGGCCAACCGGTTGATCGAATCCCGCGACGAACTCCTACTGGTGCGCGGCTTTCGCGGCCTGGATAAAAAAGCCTTTAATAAACTGGGCGGCCTGCTGGACTTCTCTATCGAAAACCAGGGCATGAACCCCAATACCATGCCTGCCGAAGCATTTCATATTTTCAAAGGCCTATCGGATGAAAAAATCCATACGATTATCCAAAAGCGCCGTCAAAACGAATTCGAGGGACCGGCGGAACTAACCCTGGCGGCGGGTTATAATTTTACAGCACACGCCCAATTACTGCAATTTTTTACATCTAATACAACTTATGTTAAAATCAAGGCTTACATGCAAATAAATGAAAGCCGATTTTACTATATTATGTTCCGGTTAGACCAGATAGCTGGCGGCGGCGGCATGAGGGGCGAAGGACAACGCGGCGCAGCCCCGGGCGCCATCGCCAGGAACCCGGAAGAAGATTTCGGCTATTATTTCCATACCTTTTCCCTCCAGGAAGGAACGGAAAGAGTCAATGGAAATGATGAATGATGAATGATGAACGACGAACGATAATGAGTGAAACAACGCTGTCGGTTTATTTTTTTAACCCGGTGAGCGGGGATATTTACCCGTCGGAACAAGACCTGCCCTCAAAAAAGAGCCGCTTGTACCTGGTAATTAACCGCGAACAATTTTTCTTCCGTATGTTTGCCATCGATTCTAAGAAACGAATGAAAGACAGCCATATTTTAAATATACAGCGGCACTTTATCCCCTTTAACGACCAATTCTTAAATATTATCTACAGCAGCGAGAAACAACAAGAGAAAAAGTTTTTCTCCTGGGTAGGGCGCTCCCTGGTAAACGTGGAAAGTTACTTTTACGATGAGGTGCCGGAATCGCTGATCTTTAAAGGGGACCCGTCCTTGGCCCGGAATTACCGGTTCTTTGTTTTTAAACGCATGACCGGCTTTGAAATTATTTATTATAACGGCGCGGATTTTTATTCACTGTTGGAAAAAGATCAATCCCGCATATGGGCCAATATCATTACCCTGATCCGGAAATTCTCCCCGACAGACACTAACAAAATAAAAGTGCTAACGGAAGTGGACCTGGGCTCCTTAGAAGGAACCGGCCCAGCCGGCGAGAACAGCGCCTACGGTCAATACGATATCAGCGTAGACTTCATCGACAGTAAATCAAGGCACTATTTCCTACCTGACCACTCACCAATCAAGAAAAAATTCTCCAATATCTCTGAAAATAAACAACTGAAAAGCATTAAAAATATCATCCGGCGCTGGAACCGGCATCTAAATATTATTATTTTCCTGCTGCTGTTGTCAGTCCTTATCCTGGCGGCGGGAGTTGTATCCTTCAAGAAAGACAACGAACGTTTTAAAGAACAGTTCGCCAGTGTGCAAAATATATTGAGCGCCTCGGAACAGGTAGAGTCCCGTCTGAATCGCATTAAACAAAAAATTGCGGCATACCCGGACCATTTGTTGTTCCTGGAAACGATCGCCGACAGCCTGGGCGATGATTCGATGTTGACCGGTTATGCCCTGGAAGAAGGAAAAATCCGTATCGAGGGCTATTCGGGTAACAGCCTGGAACTGCTGGACCGCCTGCGCAAAAGCGGCCTATTCCAGGAAGTGAAATTTAGCTCCACGGTTATCAAAAACGTTAGCTCTCAACGTGAGAAATTCGAAATCGAAATCATCCTTAAGGAAACGGTGGCGCCATGATGCGGAAATTTGATTTTATCCCCAGGATCATCGTGGTAAAAGCGGTGCTGACAATAGCGTTGGCCGCGGCAGCGGTGTTCCTGCTGTTGACCGGCCAGGACCTGGTTCGAGAAAACAAAAAAATGCTTAAACTAATCAGGAACGAAGAAAAACTGCGCCGGTATTTCAGCAAATTACAGCAAAACGAAACTGTATTTGCCCAATACTATATTCTCCTGGACAGCAAGTCCGACACTGAGAAAATCAAAGCCGAATCGATTGCCGGGATCATGAATATAATTGAAGATAATAACCTGAAAGTGGATTCTTACCGTTCCGAAGTGGAAGAAGCCGGCGAATTCGCCTTATTCAAATACAATATCACCATCGTGGGCGGATATCCGGATGCGGCGCGTTTCTTTTCGTCATTAGCCCAGGACGCTAAAAATATTTATGTGGCAAGCTATACGATCCAATATCATATAGACGATTCTGTCCGGGTATGATTACAAGTGGAATTGCTGGGGGTGCGTTCAAATTGAAAGCCATGAAAAAAATAAACCCGGCCTTACTCCAACACCTGGCCCTGGTCGTGATTTTGCTGGCGTTCGTTTACGGGTTCTACTATCTGCTCGGCGTCTACCGTGATTACCACAGCGAACGCGAAATTAAACCTGCCAAAGAAACAACCGGCGTCACTGAAAACCAGGATGAAAAAGAAAATCTGCCGGTCACACCGCCCTCTTTTCACACGATCTCCCCTGAAAGCAACGCAACATTGGATATTTTTAGTTTTAAAGAGAGAAAAAGCAGCGGCGCTGATTCGACAGGGGGAGAAAAAGATAAACCGTCCGACTATACAATCCTCGGGGTCGTGAAAAAAGACCGCCTGTACCTGGCCGTACGAACCCAGTCGGATAACAAAATTCACTTAATCCCCGAAGGCGCGGCCATTAACGATAACTACCGCATTAAGAAACTGGAACCTCTTTCAGTGGTAGTGATCGACAGCGAAGGCCTGAGCCGCACTTTTAAAATATTTCAATCACAAGAAATTAAAGAGATACACGATAATGAAAAAACAAATGAGCAAACAGATTGATTTAGGGTCACCTTTGCCTCCGGCGGGTCAGGACCTTTTTGAAAAAAGGTCCCGACACCCCCAAAAACTTTTAATATTCTTTTCCTTGGCCGGATTAATTGTTTTGATCCTGGCTACTCTCACCGCCTGCATGTCCCGCCCGGAACCGGTAAATATTATCAAGGAAAAACCAACTGCTGAAAAAAAAGCGAAATCCGATAAGAAAACGGAAAAAACAAAAAAAGACAAATTCGTCTGGGTACAACAGCCCATTGAAAGCGAGTCCGTCGTCAGCAGCGCCGCCACCAGGAAGGGCGAATACTTGATGAATTTCGACGATATTGCCGTGCCCGATTTTATCGAAACCATGATGACCGGCGTATTCAAGCAAAATTACTTGATTACTGATGCGGCTAAAGCCGTGAGCCGGCGGATAACCGTCAAAATGACAGAGGATCTAAAAGCTGACCGGGCTTTTGCTCTTTTCATACAGATTTTGCGCATGATGGATGTCACTGTGGAGAAAAAAGAGAATATTTATGTATTCGATGCCGCACAGAAAGGTCTAATTGCCACCATGCGCGGGGCATTGATCTACGGCCGACGTATCCCGGAAAATCTTGCCGTTACCGGCGGGGAAGAAGTCACCATGCTAGTCCCCTTTTACAACATCGACCCCGGCACATTAAAAGCAGTCCTGGAAAAGATGATGCCCCCACAAGCAGTGATCGTCCCGGTCCCGGAATTGAATTTATTGGTCATCAACGGCACTTATGAAGATATCAAGTACACGCTCTCCTTTATCGATTTGTTGGACCGTTCCCAATTCAAAGAGAAATCCATCGTGATGATTACACCCGAATACTGGGGCATCGATGAATTTGAAACGAAAGTAATGGAACTACTCCGGGCCGAAGGCATCAATCCCACTATTACAGAGAAAAGCGGCGGCATTCTATTTATTCCCATCCAGAAACTCAACAGCTTGATTGTCATTTCTCCTGTCAAGGATTGGATCCAGCGGGTGTTGTATTGGTTGGAGAAATTGGACATCCCCGAAGCGGCAGGAGAAGCGAAAAAGGTTTTTTCATATAAGTTAAAGAATGTACAGGTGGATTCGGTTTACGAGATACTACAAAGTTATTCCCAGGGAACGTCGCCGGATTTATCGCGTCTTTCCCGATTGAGCAGTTCAACGAACCGGGGCAGCGGCGTTAAGAGTGATAATAAGTCTGATAAAACAGCCAGTCCATCCCCCAGCGGACAAAATGTAACGGTTCGGGACCTCCCGGGGGCGACGGGAAACAGGGCGCCTGGAGTAAACGCAGACGATCTTACTCAAAACTCGGTGATTATTATCCCGGTAATTGAGACCAATTCCGTGGTTATTATTGCCACGCCGGTGGAATACAAGAAATACCAGGACATTATCGAACGTATTGATGTGCCGCGGCAGCAGGTATTTGTCGAAGTCATCATCGGCGAGGTTTCCCTTGACCGGACCACGCAATTAGGTATCGAGTTCTGGATTAACCGGTATCTTCGCAACAGCCAGTTCGGCACCAAGGGTGGTCTTGGTGTTTACAAAGGGAAGGACACGTCCGGGAATATCCTTACCCCGTTGGGCGGTAATTTCTTTGCCAGCGGGGTGTTGGAGAATGGGCAATACGAAGTATTAATGAATGCGTTGGTGGACAACAGCCAGATTAATATTATCTCCACGCCCAAGTTGACGGTAGTCGAGAATGAGCAGGCCGAGATTTCCGTGGGATCGGATGTACCGGTGATTACCAGCGAGACGGCTGTTTCCTCGGGCCAGGTAGGCGCTCTATATCCTATTCAGTCGGTGCAGTATATTAATACGGGTATTATTTTGAAAGTGAAAGCCGCGATCCTGACGGATAATAAGATTTCGTTGGATATTTCGCAGGAGGTCAGTGAGGCTTTGGAGAACAAGACATCGGATATTTCTTCGCCTGAAATTTTGAAACGGACGATCAAGACGATATTGATTGTGACTGAGGGTGAGATTGCGTTTATTGGCGGGTTGTTCCAGAAGAAGCTTTCCACGGGTGGATCGGGTATCCCGGTGTTGTCGAAAATCCCGTTGTTGGGCAATTTGTTTAAAAATGAGAAGAAGCAGGTAAAAAAGACGGAGTTAGTAGTTTTTATCAACTCCAAGACGATCCGGAAGAGTAGTGATATGAAGGAGATCGTGGAGGCGGTGAAGAAATTATATTCGGTGAGTGAGGATGTTATTTCAACTTCGGAGAATAAGAAATGAACAGGAAAAAAATTAGAAAAAATGAAAAGGGATTTACGTTGATTGAGATTATTATTGTAGTAATCATATTGAGTTTGATAGCTGCGTTGGTGGGGCCGCGTTTGTTTAAGAAGGTAGAGAAGTCGAAGCAGCAGATTACAAAGACGCAGATCGTGATGATTGAGAACTCGATCAAGATGTTTAAGTTGGACACGGGGCGGTATCCCACGACTGAGGAGGGTTTGAAGGTTTTGATTGCGAACACTTCCGGTATTGGCAATTGGGATGGGCCGTATTTAGAGAAGGGGTTGCCCAAGGACCCGTGGGGTAAGGATTATAGTTACACATACCCTGGGAAGAATTACACGTTTGAGATAGTGAGTTTAGGTGCGGATGGTTTGCTGGGCGGCGATGGCGAGAACAAGGACATCAACAATTGGGAAACTAACTAAAAGTTTTTGGGAATCCAAAACCCTTTTTTCAAAAAGGGTTTTGGCCGCCGGAGGCACAGACAATAGATAATGAAAAATCGATTCAAATTATTTGGCGAAATATTGGCCACGGATTTTGGAGTAGACCGTGAGGAGTTGGATAAAGCGCTCAGGTTCCAGCAGGAGTATAAGGGAAAGTTGGGAGAAATCCTCTTACATTCCGGTTTAATTTCAGAAGAGCAGATCACGGCGGTGTTAGCGCGGCAGTTTGGCATGCCGCGGGTGAATGAGATAGTGAAAGATTTCTCCGAAGTAGTTTTTGAGCCGTTGTTGGAGATTCAGCCGGCGTGGTATATAGCCAATGAGGTCATCCCGCTTTTTGTGCGGGAGGTTGAGAAAAGGATTTACTTTGTGTTGCGGGACCCCATGAATCTTTATGGGGTGGAGGTAGCGAGGGGGTTTTGTGCTGGGTACGACGCTGTATTCCTGTTGGCGGATGACCGACAGTATAGAGAGATCACCGGTCAATTCAGCGCCAGGTATCTTAAGCCTGATGATTCAGCCTATAACCGGAACGAGGTGGAGAAATTAAAAGACCTGGCGGCGGAGGCGCCGATTATTAAGTTTGTCAATTCCATGATATCGCGGGCTGCGGATTACCGGTCTTCGGACATCCATTTGGAGAGTCACAGTGATTATTTGAAAATCCGCTATCGTATTGACGGGGTATTAAAAGACATCGACCGGGTGTTATCGGATACGGCAGCGGCAGTGCTTTCGCGGATTAAGATCATGGCTGACATGGACATAGGGGAGAAGCGATTGCCGCAGGATGGACGTATCCAGGTGAAAGTAGCGGGCCGGTTGTTTGATATCCGGGTTTCGACGCTGCCCACCATTTACGGTGAGAATATCGTGATGCGGTTGTTGGAGAAGGAGAATATCGATTACAAAATCGAAACCCTGGGGTTGATGGGGGATGATATTAAGAAA
>JAUPLE010000864.1 GCA_030837085.1 Acidobacteriota bacterium
AAAAGAGCTTTTAACCCATTCCGGAAATGTCAGTGCCGAAGCTGCTGCCCAGAAAGCCGAAGAAGTGTTTGATAAATATAGTGCTGAACGAACTAAGACTATGATTTCTGATTTTGATATTGCTGTGAAAGAGTTGGAAAAAAAAGAAAAATTTATTATTCAAAATTCAAAACAAAAAAGCCCACAGAATAGCAAAAGTTAAGAAGTTGAGTTGGTGGACCTTTGTGCCTTCGTGCCCTGGTGGCTATGCTGCAATTTCGATTTAGCCGCGAAGAACGCGAAGGATCACTAAGAAAAATCAGCCCACGAATTTCACGAATTCCCACGAAAAACGAAAAACAATGGTCCACGTATGGGCGATTACACTGATTAACACCGATTCCCCGGAAACTTTTTTGCAGAATATCTGAGAAACCCGCCACTTCATCATATATCCAAGATTCCTCTACAGTTTTAAATAGTTGAAAAATCCCCACCTATGTCTTATAATATAAGAGAGGAATTAACAAATGAAAGCACGATTGAAGATGTTTTACTGGAAGAGTGACAGGTTTTGGGTTGGAAAACTTGTAGACCACCCCGAAATAATGACGCAAGGCGAAACCATCGAAGAATTAGAAGAGAATATGGCGGACGCCTATCGCATGATGGTTTTTGAAGATGTTCCCATTGAACATAAAACCAAAGAGATTATGCTGGCTATATGAAATCGCAAATTATTATTTACCATGCCAAAGATGGGCAAACAAAGTTGGATGTCCGTTTGGAGGATGAAACCGTTTGGCTGACACAAGAGCAAATGGCGGATTTATATGGGAAATCAAAGTCAACGATTAATGAACATATAAAAAATGTATATGAAGAGAAAGAACTTGAACCAGAGTCTACCATGAGAAAATTCGGAATTTCCGAATTTTCTACTAAACCCACCAATTTCTATAATCTTGATGTGATTATATCCGTAGGATACCGGGTCAAATCTTTACAGGGCACGCAATTTCGCATCTGGGCTACCCAAAGGATTAAGGAATACATTGTAAAAGGTTTTACTTTAGATGATGAACGGTTAAAACAGGGCGGCCATAAGGCGCGATATTTTCAAGAATTATTACAACGCATCCGTGATATTCGAAGCAGCGAACGTAATTTCTACCAAAAAGTAACCGATATTTATGCTACCAGCATTGATTATAGACATGATGATGCGATGACAAAAACTTTTTTCGCCACCGTACAGAATAAAATGCATTTTGCCGTGCATGGACAAACCGCTGCTGAAATGATTATAAGCCGTGCTGACAGCACCAAACCGTTGATGGGCCTGGTCAGCTTTAAAGGCAATTATATTACTCGACAGGATGTTAAAATTGCAAAGAACTACCTAACGGAAAAAGAGCTACATCAATTAAACCTGATTGTTTCGCTGTATCTTGATTTCGCCGAATTGCAAGCCACCAACGGTCGCTTGATGAAGATGAAAGATTGGATTTTTAAATTGGATGAATTTCTAAAACTGAGTGAAAAAGAGCTTTTATCCCATGCCGGAAATGTCAGTGCCGAAGCTGCGGCCCAGAAAGCGGATGAGGAATTTGATAAATATAGGGCGGAACGAAGCAAGACTATGATTTCTGATTTTGATCTAGCTGTCAAAGAGTTGGAAAAAAAGGAAATATCTTTTGTTCAAAATTCAAAACAAATGAAAAATGCGCCACGGACGAACACGGACACTCACGGACAGAAAAGCAGAAGTTAAGAAGTTGAGATGTTAAGAAGTTGAGACAGATTTTTCTTCATCATTCAGCATTCATCGTCCTATATAAAGATAAGCAACTGCCCACGAATTACTCGAATTTCCACGAAAAACACTCGTCCACAGATTACACGGATTTACACTGATTGTTTTTCACCACTCTACCAATCACCACTCACCTATCTTTTCTTTTTTTTCATCATTCATCATTCATCATTCCATTCACACTCACCTTCAGCTCTTCCCTTTTCCCACTTATCTATTTTCATGCCGAAAAATCGCTGATTATTGCATCAGGGGCCTGATTTCATCCTTTGCAAGGCCGGTATATTTGGCAATAGTGTCTATTGGTAAATTATCCCTCAGCATTTTTTTCGCAGTCTCCAATTTGTTTTCTTTAATACCTTTGACTCTTCCGTCGCTTATTCCTTTTTTCCTTGCGATTCTTTCCCAACTGGTTACGTAAGACATGGCAATCGTCTCCTTCCAGTTCATCCATTTTCATGCAAGGAAATCGCTGCTCCATGCATCAGACGTTTTATTTCGTTTTTTGCCAACCCGGTGTATTTAACAATCGTATCTATTGAAACGTCATCCATCAGCATTTTTTTCGCAGTTTCCAATTTGTTTTCTTTAATACCTTTTTTCTTTGCAATTCTTTCCCAACTGGTTATGTAAGGCATGATATTATCCTCCTTTAAAATAAGTAATTGATCGCTTAATTTCTCCTGGTATTTTTCCGGCAGGTTGATGATCCAGTCGATGAACTTGATCAGGATGTGGATTTGATCTTTGGTGTACCCCTTCTTGAAGCAATCTTTGAATAATTGAAGTTTCACGTCATATTTTGTATGAATGTCCGCTTTTTTTGCTTCCAGGCTTTTCAATTGCGCCGCAACCACCAATGCCATGGGATTGGTGGATTGTTCCAATTCAGCCAACCGGTCCTTATAATCGATTATCTTTACCACCGGGAATGTCATAGTAAGATCGAATCTCCAGCGGTTAACACCATATTTATCCGGTCTATATCCCGGATCATCATCGGTTAGAATGGCCAGGCTGATCACTTCCTCATTGAGTTCACGATGACGATCGTAAATGCGGTAGTTGTAAACATACATTCGCTCTGGGAAATCATCATCCGGGTATCCCTGCACTTCGATATGAATAAACAGGCACCTGATGGAGCCGTCTTTAAGATGGACTTTTACCAACACATCCGCGAAACGTTGCCCGACTTT
>JAUPLE010000865.1 GCA_030837085.1 Acidobacteriota bacterium
AACGTCGCTATTGGTGGCGCCGGTCTCTGCCATTCCCAACTGGGAAATGGAAATCGACCGATTTACCCCGGCGTTGACCTTTTACACCCACCTCGGCGTTAAAAGAGAAAAGGATACCGAGGAATGGGTAGACGCAGACCTTATTATCACCAGTTATGCCACGCTACGAAATGACGTCGAGATTTTCAGTCCATTTGAGTTCGATCACATTATCCTGGATGAATCCCAGAACATAAAGAATCAAGCGTCGCAGGTGTCCAGGGCGGTAAAAGTCTTAAAAGCACGCCATCGCCTGGCTTTGAGCGGCACGCCTATCGAAAACAATTCCATGGAATTGTGGTCGTTGTTCGACTTTTTAATGCCCGGTTACCTGGGCACGCCCCGCTGGTTTTCCCAACAATTTGCCACTGTCATAGAGAGGGATAAAAACACAGAAAAGGCAGCCCTTTTAAGGAAGATGATTTACCCCTTTATTTTGCGCCGAAAAAAAGGCGAAGTCGAATCGGAACTTCCGGAAAAGACGGAAATTGTTACCAGGCTGCGCATGGAAGACGAGCAGTTAAAGTTGTATGTAGAGACAGCTAAATATTACCGAGATGAATTGGAACGGGAAATCGATGAGAAGGGCATTAATAAATCCTCTATTAAAATCCTGGAAGGCATGCTGCGTTTAAGGCAGGTGTGTCTCTTTCCCCGGTTGCTGGATGAAAAATTCGATTGGATACCTTCCGCCAAATTCGATCATTTTATCGAGTTGATAGAGGATATCCTGGCCGAGGATCATAAAGTGTTGGTGTTCTCCCAGTTCGTGGAAGTATTGAAAATCCTTAAAGGGTATTTTGATGACGCAAAGATCGATTATTCGTATATCGATGGTTCCACTCCTGTCAGTGAGAGGAGAAAAACCGTTGAAGAGTTCCAGCAGGATGAGAACCGGCGGGTGTTTTTATTAAGTCTCAAGGCTGGGGGAGTGGCGCTTAATTTGACGGCCGCCGATTACGTAGTGATCTTCGATCCCTGGTGGAACCCGGCGGTGGAGGCGCAGGCCATTGACCGTTCGCACCGCATCGGGCAGACCAAAAAGGTGTTGGTTTACCGGATGGTGATGAAAGGTTCCATTGAAGAAAAGATGCTGCAGCTCCAGGAAGAAAAAAGGGCCCTGGTGGAGAATCTTATCACTTCGGACGCCAAAACCTTTAAGAACCTTAAAAAAGAAGATATCCTAAGCCTATTCACTTAAGGCCGCGGCGCGGCTACGTTTCTAAGAAAGTAGCCGCCAAGAACGCTAAGGGCCACGCAGGAAGGTTATTCCTTACTGTTTTGACTCTTCTTTAGTGGCGGTGGTATTCCCGGGATTTTTTTTATAGCCCGGCGAATAGGATTTAATGCCCAGCAATTCCTGGAATTCAGGGTTAGCGTCGCCCTCGTAGAGCAACTTGCAAACGTCCCTAAAATCAGTCCATTCTTTTCTAAATTTCCCGAATAGAATATCCCGGTCCCGTGTGGCCACCTGGGAAAGCGCCCGGGCGGTTTCATGGACTTTATATAAATTGAGCAACTCATCCAGGTTTTGCAGCCTTTCCCGGAAAGTTTCCCCTGTTACACTGAATTTAGATAATTTATTGAGCAGGAAAGCATCGTCCCCACAGTTATTATATAGTTTTCGCGCCTGTTCGAAGAAACCTTCCAGTTTCATTTTGAGCTTTTCGTCAAGAGCCAGGAGCAGTTTGTATTTTTCGTAATCGTCCGGTTGCAGCGTTTTCCTTATCAGCAGCCGCAAATACTTGCACTGTTTTCTTTCATCATGGAATTTGTCATAAAAATTCTTGCAGGCAATATCCTGTTGGGCCAGGATTTGCTGTTGTTCCTGTAATTTGCCGTGCATCCGGTCATTGAATTCGATTAATGAGTTCATGCGCGTGGGGTCATACCCATGGCCCTTGATTTTGTCTTGAATTTCAAGGCGATCCCTGGCGTTTTCGAAACTCCATCGCGACACAGTTATCACGTGGGTAATCAATTTCACTGAAATTGCCATATAAGTCTCCTCTTTTTGAAAACACTCTCTCCCGCCGTGAAAATAGCCACAAAGGCACAAAGGCACAAAGGTACACCAAGAGAACTTTTTATAAAAAAATCTTGGTGACTTAGTGTCTTGGTGGCAGAGGTTTTCATTTTTCCGGTGACAGCCCAGACATTTGTGGTGCAGACCAAGATATTTCCACACTTGCTCACAGCTTCCGTGGTCATGGTCTCAGCTTTCATGGTCAGACTCTCAGCTTTTCCACAACGGCTCCAAACTTTTCCACAATTATTCCCAGCATCCATGGTCAGAGTATCAGCTTTCGCGGTCAGACTCCAAGCTTTTCCACAATGGGTCCAAGCTTTTCCACAATTGGTTGCAGCTTCCGTGGTCGGGGTATCAGCATTTGCGGTCAGACTCCCGGCATTTGTGGTCGGGGTCTCAGCTTCCGCGGGCCGGACCTTTCTTTTTCCACCTTTAGACAAAATTTTCGCGGTGACATGCCCTAATTTCGCGGGCAAGTTACCGGGGTTGGCGGATAATTGTCCGCTTTTTAAGGTTTCCTTTCCAGGTTCTCGCTTAGATGGATTGGATTTGCCCCGGAACAATCCGAACCATAAGTCGCCGGCCTCAAGCCACGATGTTTGCTCCCTGGATTTCAGGATGACGGATAACCATTGAAAAAACAACCGTTCATCTTTCAACATCGATCCGCTTGCCAACAGGGAATAACCGGTTACTCTAAGCATTGTTACTCAAATTAAGATAAGAATATGCCATAAAATGAAGGGACTGTAAAGGGGGAAAATTTTTTTAATGGTAAAAACCGTCTGAACCGCTGATTACGCTGATAACGCCGATGACGCCGATTAAACACTTCCTACTTTTAATCCGTGCAATCAGCGCCGGGGTCTTGTTACTTCATACCGGCATTGTGATAAGAAGAAAAAAAGAGCCACTCTATTGACAGGGGCAATAATTGAGAGTATATTAGAAATATGGAAAACCATGCGGCGCAAATCGATCTTAAAAAAGTCAAACTCTTCCTCGAAGAAAAGGAAAACATTGCACGACAGAAACGATTGGATGAACGAAACCGCCTCATCGAAGAACTCAAAAAGCTGGTGGATTTATGGGGAAAATATAAAATCCGGAGAGTGTACCTCTATGGCTCATTATCAAACGGCCTGACGCATAACGAATCGGACATCGATATCGCGCTGGAAGGTAACCTCAGTTACCAGGATTTATTAACCCTCTATGG
>JAUPLE010000091.1 GCA_030837085.1 Acidobacteriota bacterium
GGACGCCGCGGCGCCTGCGCCTCAATTATTGCCGGACCAGGTTGAGAAAATTGAAGCGTTCATCAAAAAGCAAATGACAGTAGGGAATATTCCCGGTTTGTCCGTGGTGATTGTAATGGGCGATCAAACTGTTTACGAAAAAGGTTTCGGTTTTGCCGACCTGGAAAAGAAAACTCCCGTAACCCCAACCACTATGTTCGAGATGGGTTCTACCAGCAAAGCCTATACCGGCCTGGGGCTGCTTCGGCTGGAAAAAGAAGGATTACTTAAGTTGAGCGACCCGGTGGAAAAATATCTCCCCTGGCTTAAAATGAAATACAATGGGAAAGAAGTATCGGTAACAGTTGGACAATTCTTACACCAGACCAGTGGGATTCCTTTCGAAAGCGTTGCCACTATTCCCGCAGCCACTGGCGATGACGCGCTGGAAAAAACGGTACATAACTTAGTGGGCATGGAACTTCACCATGAGCCGGGCAGCAAATTTTTATACGCCACCATCAACTACGATGTCATTGGGCTGATCATTCAAAAAGTTTCCGGGAAACCTTACGAAGAGTACATGAAGGAAAAAGTATTACAGCCCCTGGGCTTGACCGAAACATACCTTTTCAGGGAAGAAGCGAAACCAAAAGGCATGGCCGTGGGTTTCAAGCGTAGTTTTAATAAACTTGTGGCGTATGATGCGCCCATGTACCGGGGCAATACGCCGGCCGGTTATGTTATTACCAATGCCCGGGACCTGGCGCGCTGGCTCAAAATCCAGATGGGTACGATCGAGACCAGCGATTTTGATAAAACAATAATCGAGAAATCGCATATTTCCGACCCCGATCTCCCGGATTCCAATTATGCTGCCGGTTGGTTCGTATTGAAGAATTACCAATACATCACCCATTCGGGCGACAATCCCAACTTTTCTTCCTTTATCGGCTTTGGCGATGAGAAAATCGGAGTGGCGGTCCAGTCCAACATTGACACTAATTTTACTACCGGGACCGGCCAGGGTATTTTTTATATACTAAGGGGAACGGACCCAAAACCAACATTAGCCGCCTATGATATGAATATGCGTTTCGACGCCCTATCCTCAAAAGTCGTTTATGTGCTTATTATCTTCCTGTTTGTGGCCCTTATACTGCTTAGCCGTTCCCTGGCAAAAATTACTACGGGGAAGAAACGGTTTTCCGGTAGGGGAGTTGTTGGGATCGTGGTATTTATAATTGCCACGCTGCTAATGGCGGCCTGGATTTATTTAATATCCATCATTCCCACCTTTTTGGGTTTTAACGTACCCGTAACTTTCGGTTTTGTCTGGATGCCCTATACCTTTACTTATGCTATTCTGGGATTATTTTTACTGGGGTTTTTATATTATCTCTTTTTCCTATCGGCCTTTTTCTACAGGAAAGTGAAATCCTGATAGTAAAAATGATTACTTTCCCTTTTCGCAGCAAGAATAGACTTAAATGTCAGTGCACGACCATAAAAGAAACCAATCCATGGAACCTGGGGCAATACACACATTTGCTTTGTGGGATAACGATTTCAGTATTATGACTTTTCGCATTTAAAGGTAAGCATTTTGTGTATTTTAAAAAGAGCCATGGTATGGTATTCAATTGTCTTAGATAAAACAGGAGGCAACATGAAAAAAATCATCAGTACGCTTTTCGTTTTCGTTGTTTTATTCGGCTTCGTCTTTGGACAGGATCAGAAACCGGCGCAGGAGCAGAAACCGGTCCAGGAACAGAAACCGGCGAATGACTATACTGTTCCCCCAGTGGTTAAGGAAGTCGGTGGGTTCTGGTATATTTATGTACCGGGCCAGGGCGCCTATGAGGGAATTGGAAAAGCATTCGCCATCGCCAGGGAAGAGAAGAAGAAACAGGGACTCACATATATCGGTTCTCCTTTTGTGCTTTATTGGAATCATCCCAAAGTGAGCGAACAGCCGGAGCGATTTATCTGGGCGGTATGTATCGGGATAGATAAGGACGCCGACGTTAAACTTCCATTAAAAAAGGCTTTTTTCGAAAAAAGAATGGCTGCGGTATGCGTTCATAAAGGCCCCATCAAAGATATTGTCCAGAGCAATGATGTCCTGGATAAATTTATCGATGATAATTATTATATAACCGTTTGGCCGGTCTATGAAGTATTCAACCCGGACGGTACAATAGAAATTACTCACCCTGTTGCAAAGATTGAGATATAATCTCATTAAACTTTAAGCGTTAAGTAGTAGACAGTAAATTTCCTTTACTGTCTACTGCTGCATAACCAAATTTTCCCACCGCCATAATGGGAACAGAGAGGCAGATTAATTGATTATGCAAGAATTCCGGTATTGAAATTCAAACCTATTCCAGGTAAAATAGTCTATGAAATTTCAAAAAACAAATATATTCGTTAAAGGAAAAGGTACACCTATCGTCTTACTGCACAGTTCCATGAGTTCCAAACTTCAATGGTATCAACTCATGGAATCGATATCTAACAATTACCTCTGCATTGCCGTGGACTTATATGGCTACGGGGATAGCCCTTTCCCCGATAAAAAGGAAAATTTCCGTTTCAACGACGAGATAGTGTTGGTGGAATCTCTCCTGGCGGATATTATCCCCCCGGATGAGCCGTTTCACCTGGTGGGGCATTCTTACGGCGGGGCCGTAGGACTGCGCCTCTGTTACAAGGAGATAGAACAAACCTTACCAGGTCCTCGCATTCTCAGCCTGGCGCTTTTCGAACCCGTGGCTTTCCATTTGCTGCCGGAAAATGAAGAAGCCCGCTGCAAAGTTCTTCAGCAAAAAGAAATGATCGATTCTTTCATGGCAAAAAAACAATACAGCGCGGCAGCAGAATATTTTATCGATTTCTGGAGCGGCCCTGGAACGTTCTCCGGTTTCCCGGAAATTATTCGCCAAACCTTTCTTAAAAGTATTCTCAAACTGCCGTTGGATTTCCGGGCATTGGTAGGAGAACCGCTGTCTCTCGAAGATTACAGTAAAATCAAACAGCCGGTCTGTCTCATGGTAGGGCGGCAAAGTCCTCAGATGGCGCAGCGGGTTTCCGTGTTATTGGCAGAGAAACTGACCACCTGCCGGTTGGAATGGATAGAGGGGGGGCATATGGCGCCGGTTTACCAGGCGCAAGAGGTCAATCCCGTGATTGAAACATTTATCCGCGGCGTCACTTATCAAAAATCCCACGGATAACCGCGGCGATCTCTCTCATTGCAATCGGTTTCATTACAAAAGCATCGATCCCCCTGGACCTAAAGGTTTCTTCATCGACGGACTCACTGAAACCGGTACAGAGGATGATAGGGATATCGGGACGAATGTTTTTTATCTGCCGCGCCAGTTGGACGCCGGTCATAACAGGCATGGTCTGATCGGTAATAATAAGATCAAAAGCGGCCGGGTTGGAGCGGAAAGTCTCAAACGCGTCGATGCTACTAGACTTCACCACTACATTGTACCCGATACGCTCAAGCATTTGTTTTCCTAATTCTACCAGCGCCCACTCATCATCTACCAGGAGTATCCGCTCGCTTCCCCGTGGGATCGGCCCCGGCGCCTCCACTCCAGGAACTTCACCGGTCTCTGTCGTAACCGGCAATAAAACATGAAAGGTTGTCCCTTTCCCCGGTTCGGAATAAACTGTGATTTCCCCTTTATGGCTTTTTATTATCCCGTGGACCACTGAGAGCCCCATACCGGTCCCTTCGCCTTCTTTCTTGGTAGTGAAATAAGGATCGAAAATCCGTCGTTTGGTTTCCCCATCCATGCCGTGACCGGTATCGCTGACGGATAACCGCTGGTACCAACCTGGTTCCAGTTCTTTCCCTTTGACGGCATCCGCATCGAGCGCCATTTCATCCAGGATGATTTCCAGGAGACCGCCGTTTTCTCTCATGGCATGGCCGGCATTGGTACAGAGGTTCATAATCAACTGGTGCAGGCGGGTGGGGTCTGCCATTATGGGATTCAAACCATCCGCGATCCTGGAACGTATTTCGATGGTGGTCGGCAGCAATGAACGCAACAGTTTCATTGCCTCTTCGATAATTTGCTTGAGATAGACAAGCTTTTTTTCCTGGTCTGCCTTACGGCTGAACGCAAGGATTTGTTTGACCAGTTCTTTGGCCCTGCTTGCGGCTGAAAGCACATACTCAAGATTTGCCCTCACCAGGCTACCTTCCGAAAGTTCATTGATGGATAACTCCGTATAACCCAGGACAGCGCCTAAAATGTTGTTAAAATCATGGGCAATTCCCCCGGCCAGGGTTCCCATGGCTTCCATCTTCTGGGAATGAAGAAGCTGCGCTTCCAGTTTCTTGCGTTCCGCTTCTTCCCTCTTTCGTATCGTGATGTCCGACATAAAATTCAATGTTGCCGGTCTTCCTTCCCATAATATCAGGATCGGTTTAATTTCTACCCATTTTACCTGTTGGTTTTTACTAACTATTCTAAAAGAATAAACATCTTCAAATCGTTCACCTTGAAGCCGTCTTTTGTGGCGAACCACTACCATTTCCTTGTCGTCGGGATGAATGAGTTCCGCAAAGGGTTTATTTGCTAACTCTTCCTGGGTGAAACCGAGGATTTCGATAGTTTTGGGATTGCAAAACTTCAGCACCCAGTCTTGCGCGACAAAAATGGCTTCGTTGGCATTTTCCACCACGTTGCGGTACTTTTCTTCGCTTTCCCGCAGGGCGGTTTCGGCTCGCCAGCGCTCGGTGATATCTTCCCCTGAGCCGATATGACCGGTTATTTGCCCGGTTTCATCTTTGATAAAGGCATTATGCCAGGCGATCAACCGTTCCTCTCCACTTCGGGTCAGTACGGGGTTCTCATGGTATTCGACCGTCTCGATTTCTCCTCGCAATAACTTCCCGGATATTATTAATAGCTCATTTTTAATTCGCGCAGGGACAAAATGGTCGAACCAATTTTTCCCGAGGATTTCCTTTTCTTCATAACCCAGGATATCGCACGTTTTTTTGTTCACGGCAGACACATTACCGCTGGGCTCGATACTGACGAACATGACGCCGGCGATATCGAAATATTTTTGTACTATTTCCAATTCCGCGTTTCGCCGCGTCAATTTTTCAAGCTCATCGATAAGCGCATCTCTTGTTTTCCCATCGTACTTTTTATCTATTTGCATTTTACACCCTATTTGTCACTCCTTATCGTCTCTTAGATACTTTGACAATACCTGGGCGACAGAGCTTTGATTGGGATTATCGAATAGGTAAAAATGATCGCCCGGGAATTGAAGAAATTCGGAGCAATCAAGGTAGTATTGCCATTCCCGCACTTTAGCGGCGTCCACGATATAATCCTTGTCGCTGAAGAGCACTGAAGCGTTGATATGCAATTTAACGGCGTTTTCCATCTTTGGGGGATTATATCGTTCCAATGCTTTTAAATCAGCCCTCAAACCGTTAATAAAGCTCTCCAGGAGATCGGGCTCTTGCTTGAAAATATGGGGCATTCCGCCCAGGTCCGTGCATTTTCGGATTAATGTTTCAGTATCCATCGCCGAGTGTAAATCCACCAGGTCCATGGTGCAATGGGGGGGATTCACACTGGAAATAATTAACCGTTTTATAGGAAATTCTTTTTCAAAGGTTTTGCATAGTTCATAGGCGACAATACCGCCGATGCTGTGCCCGAAAAATATAGTATTTACTTTTAAGAGCCGGCGGAGTTCTTTGGTGTAAAGGTAGACCATGGCATCGATGCTTTCCAGGGCTTTTCCACTGTTAAAGAAATGACCCGGCGGATTGATAACGATGATTTCGACATCTTCGCCGATCATGCTTGCCAGTCCGCTGTAAGAATACCCGCTGCCCCCGCCGAAGGGAAACATAACGATTTGTTTATGATGATCGACTCTTTTTGTTTTCCGCAGTATTTGTACGACGTCGTTCATTTGATTCCTTCATTTCTTATTGATCAATAGATAATATTTTATAGAATAACAGTAAGGGTGTCAATGATTAACCGTGAGAATAAAAAATATCCTTTCAAACAAGCATCTCTACGAAATGATGGCGCCGGAAATGCGTGATCCGCATCTCCTTTATATTATTGGACTCCTTTAAGGATTTAAAAAGCGCGTCATACTCATCCCTGGTCAACCACTTTTCAATCTCATTAATGCCGTCGGCGTCCAGCCATTTCATTATCTTGCCGATAATACGGGAAAAGAAATTATTATAGGACCCAATTATGACAAAGGTCGGTTCAATGATCAATATTTTTTCCCTGGCAAAGCGCACGGCAATGGCCAGGAGTTTCCTGGCGTCATTAAGAGTGAGGTGATGCAAAATATCGGCCAGTAATATCACGTCGGAATCCCGGTACCGGCTAACGTCCAAAACATTCCCGACATGGATGTCTCTATTCCTTTTTCTACCGAAAGCGATGAATTTTTTATTCAGATCGATCCCGGAATAGCTGCAACTGGGATCGATATATTTTTGCAACCGGCCGTAGCCGCAGCCCGCTTCAAACACGTTTTTTTTCACCCCAACAATTTTTTTCAAAATCTTCAGGCCGTCAAGATACAGGAGCCGGATGAAAGTGTCATAAAAAAAGGGATGAACGAACATAAAAGACTTCATCTACTCTTCTCCATTTTTAAGCCCCACTTTATCATAAAACCCACGTACTGTCAACCTCCTGTCCTGGATGAAGCCATGACTGCCGCATTCCAAAGGCAGTACTAAATCCGAAACCAGTGGCACGGGAGCTTCGTGCATGTGCACGGGAGGTTTGTGCATGTGCACGGGAGGATTGTGCATGTGCGCGGAGACCTCGTGCATGTGCATTTTTGATTCGTGCATGTGCACGGACGCCTCGTGCATGTGCACGGACGCCTCGTGCATGTGCATTTTTAATTTGTGCATGTGCACGGAGACCTCATGCATGTGTATTTTTAATTTGTGCAGATGCACGGACGATTCGTGCACATGAATCGAAGCTTCGCGCACATAAACGGCAACTCCGTGCACTTCGCGGCTTATCCGTGCATATGAACGGATGATTTATGCAGATGTACGGAAGTCTCGTTCACATGCACGGATGTTTTGTACATGTGCACGGGACCTTCGTGTACATGCACGGGATCCTCGTTTACATGTACGTAACTCCAGTACACATGCGCGGAGGTCTCGTTTACATGCGCGGAACCCTTGCGCCACCGGAACATTCTTTCGAGCGCCTGCGCGGCAATCACATGTGGGTATGAAATGGAGGGAATCGATCAAAACAATTGAAGACCATTAAAATTAATGGTAAAATTTCCTATGCAAAAAAGACGCATCATCTTCAGGATTGCTCCATACAACCGCCTCTCTTTCCCCATACTGCTAAACGCCTGGGAAAGCCGACAAATCGACCGTCATTTCGAAATCATCATCCGGGAAACACCGCTGACTTCCGAACCATTCCAGGAAATCCGGAAAGACGACGTCGTGCTCTTTTCCTTTATGACCCCCCACCTCCCCTTGATCCATGAAGAAATAAAATCACTCAAAGGAACCGGCGCCATTATCGCCGGCGGCGGCCCCCATATTACCCATGAACAAGAACTGACTTTGGAAATGGGTTTCCAGGTCCTTTTCATCGGACCGGGTGAAACAAACTTCCTTAACTTCGGCATGGATTTGCTGGAATATAAACTAGAGAAAATTAAAATCTACCCCTGCCCTACCCCCGCCGCCAGTTCCAGCGATCTAAATACGTATGTGCCCATTCAAAAGTACATGCACGGAACCCCGCCGCTGGAAATCATGAGGGGTTGCGCCTGGAATTGCAACTACTGCGCCACCGGACTGCAAAACGCGATTTATCGAAACCTGGAATCAATAAAATACTTCCTCCACCTGGCTTCTACATCCGCCAAAAAAATCTACAGGATCAATTTTATCTGCCCCTCGGCCATGGAATACCAGGCCCAAAAAGGCAGACAACATGAGAAATGCCTTGCTAAAATCGCAGAACTCCTGCACTTAACCCGATCTTATGGTTTCAAATTTATCGAATACGGCATATTCCCCTCAGAAATACGCCCCGATACCGTTTCAAGCGAAGGAATTAAAATCCTAAAACAATACGTATCCCATAAATACGTCACCCTGGGCGCCCAGAGTGGTTCCAACCAACGCTTAAAAGAACTGAGACGGGCCCATACCGTGGAAGATATCGAACAAGCCGTTTCCATTATCAATGACGAGGGATTCATGGCCTATCTTGATTTCATCGTCGCTTACCCCGGCGAGACGCCCGAAGAACGCTGGGAAAACCTGCAATTTATAAAAAAACTCCATAAAAAATACCGAATTCGCACCCAATTGCACTACTTTTTCCCCCTCCCGGGAAGTACGTATGGTTTTCGATTTCCCGCCTTCTTATCCGAAGACGAAAAAGCCGGCCTGCGAGAACTCAAAGAATACGGCATAACCAGGGATGGCTGGGTCGATAATGAAAAACAAATGATTCATTATTTCGAATGGCTCAAACGGGATTTCCCGGCATACTATTCCAGGTACGAAGGGACGCAAAGAAATTTCTCCTCCTCTTGACAATAAACCCTATTAATGAGAAAATGGGGCGGGAATATGAGCGATGTTTATTAATCATCATTCGAAACAGGTAACCGCCAAAATTGTGTATTACGGCCCGGGCCTCAGTGGCAAAACCACCAATCTACAATATATTTTCTCGGTTACCAATCCCAAAACCCGGGGTGAACTGGTCAGCATCGAAACCGATATCGAACGAACCCTTTTCTTCGACCTACTGCCCATCAACGTCGGACTGGTCAATGGCTACCAGGCCAAATTCCAACTGTATACCGTTCCCGGCCAGGTCTTTTATGACTCCACCCGGCAGTTGGTCTTGAGAGGGGCCGACGGCATCGTATTTGTCGCCGATTCCCAGGAACTGATGGAAAACGCCAACCTGGAAAGCTTTGAAAACCTTAAAGTCAACCTCGCCAAACACCAGCAAAGCATCGAAGAATTACCCGTAGTATTTCAATTCAATAAAAGGGATTTAAAAAACATCTTACCCATCGACCGGTTAAATAGAAAACTCAATACCCTGGGCGCCCCTTCTTTCGGCGCATCAGCTATCACCGGGGCCGGCGTCATCGAAACTCTCAGGGAAATTTCCAGCATGACCCTGAGAAAAATCAAAGGCCTACTGGCCAAAAATATCCAGTCGCAATCCCTGGAAGCCTTTGTTAATTTCGATACCGACCGAAAACAGAAAATAATTAAAAAAGAGGAATTGCCTTTAAAAAAGGTATCGGCAGCGGCCAAACCGGTTGTAGATTCCCAAATCAATATCTCCGTTCCCGCTCACGCCCCCGCGCCCACTCCCGCGCCCACTCACGCCCCTGTAGGGGAACCTAAGAAAAAACCGCAGCCGGTCCAACCGCTCCAACCGCAAGTGAAAAAAAACGAGGAATGCGAAGAAGTGCTGGAACTTACAGGATTTGAACAATTAGAGGAAATTAGAGCGGCACAAAAACTTGAAAAAACGGATGAAATCCCTGAACTCAAAGGGTTTGATGTAGATGAAATCGAAATCGAATTGGGCGACAGCGAGGCCCCGGAGCTTAAAGGTCTCGAAGATGAATTCGAAATCGAGGAGATCGGGCCACTAAAAACAAAAGAAAAAGCGCCTCAACCAAGCGGCTTCTATGAACTGGGGGAAATCAAAGAACCTCCAATCATTATCCCGGCTAGAGCGGTTAAGGAGAAAGCCGAAAAAGAGATGGAAAAAACCGCATTGGAAATCGATACGGCAAAAATCAGCGAATTATTAAAACCTCCTGGAATAATTCCACCTGAAATGATACCTACTGAAGCAAAACCGCCTAAAACAAAACCTACTGAAATAAAACCACCTGAAATAAAATCACATGAAATAAAACCTCCCGATGTAAAACATCCTGGAATAAAACCTCCTGAAAAACCTAAATCCCAGGACCTCGAATTCCTGGAAAAATTACATGATAACTCCCGCCTGACCATCATTCGAAAAATGGTCCTATTACCCGGACCGGATTCCTCAATGGTGATCGAACTAAAAGATAACAAAGATAATACCAGCCTCTTAGAACCCATCGATGTAAAAATCAACCCGGGCGTAAAGAAAATTACGCTCATCCTTGACATCAAATAGCCTGCCAATTACCCATTAACGATTAATAGTTAACAATTGACAATTATCTCCTTCTACCTTTTCCTTCCATCCCAGGTATCCGTGAAATATCTCTAAAAAAATCCCAAATCAATTTGATTTCTTCTTAATAAATTGATATATTTTAACCTGCAATTCATTTTCCTTAACTGGAAAACTCCCAGGAAAGCAGAAGAGGATAAATACATGGTAAGTATAAGCAAGATCAATTCGATTGTGATGAACGGTATTGAAGCCATCCTGACGGAAGTGGAAGTGGGATTCTCCCGCGGGATTCCCGGTATTACCATCGTGGGGCTGCCGGATAATGCAGTCAACGAAAGCAAAGAACGCATCAAATTTGCCATCAAGAACTCCGGGTTCGAATACCCCATCGGCAACAAAATCGTGGTGAACCTTTCGCCGGCGGATATTCGCAAAGAAGGTTCTTCCCTGGACCTACCCATTGCCGTGGGAATCCTGAAAAATAAGTCCGGTATGAAAAGCCCGGTGTTCGATAATTTCCTATTCTACGGGGAATTGAATCTCAACGGCGAACTTAACCCGGTGAAAGGTGTACTAAACCTGGCTATTTTCGCTAAAAAAAACGGCTACACCGGCGTTGTCATCCCGTATAAGAACGGCAACGAAGCTTCCTTCGTAAAAGAAATCGATGTGTATGCATTTAATACCCTGAACGAGGTCATGGAGTTTATTGTGAACCCCGGGGTATGCAAAAAATTCGTCCATAAACCCCAAAAAGAAGACCAGGAGAAAACGTATATCGATTTCAGCGAGGTCAAAGGGCAATACTTGCTCAAACGGGTCATGGAAATCGCTTCCGCCGGTTTCCATAATGTCCTGATGGCCGGCCCGCCCGGGTCCGGGAAATCCATGATCTCCAAAGCGCTGCCTTCTATCCTGCCCGGGATGACCGACGACGAGATCCTGGAAACGTCGCTCATTTACAGCGCAGCCGGCCTCTTGAATAACAAAAACAGCCTGGTGGTGACGCGGCCCTTTCGTTCACCGCATCATACCATCTCAGATGTGGGAATTAGCGGCGGCGGGAAATACCCGGCCCCAGGCGAAATCTCCCTCGCCCACAACGGCATCCTTTTCCTGGACGAACTCCCCTACTTTAAACGATCAGCCCTGGAAGTCTTGCGACAACCCCTGGAAGACGGCGAAATCACCATTTCCCGTTCATTACAGTCCTTTACTTACCCGTCCAAATTCATGCTGGTGGCGGCCATGAATCCCTGCGAGGATTCCATCGGTTTAAAAGATTCGGAATTCCACCTGTGCACGGAAGCGGAAAAGAGGCGCTATTACGCCAGGATTTCAAAGCCGCTGCTGGACCGCATCGATCTCCAGATCGAAGTTAAAAAAGTGGCCATCGATGAAATTACATCCAATCGCCCGGCGGAGAGCTCCGCGGCGGTAAAAGCGCGCGTGGTTAAAGCCCGAAATATTCAACTGGAACGTTTTAAAACCCTGACAAATAAGAACATCTTTGCCAACGGCCAGATGACCAATGTGGAAATCAGGAAATTTTGCTCGTTGGACCACGAGAGTGAAAGGTTGTTAAAACTGGCGGTAGAAAAGTTAAACCTCAGCGCCAGGAGTTATTTTAAGATTCTGAAGATAGCGAGGACCATTGCCGATATTGCTTCCAGTGAAACAATCAGCCAGTCGCACATCCAGGAGGCATTGCAATACAGGTCGTTGGATCTCTATCGATTATAAATTAACAGTTAACAATTAACAATTGACAATTAACAATTATCCATGGCTAAAGGCGACAACATTCAAGAAAGATTGATTGATTTTGCAGTGGAGATAATAAATCTCACTAGCCAATTTCCAAAGACCCCGGCCGGCAGGCATATCGCCGACCAGCTATTGCGAAGCGGTACATCCCCGGCTCCAAATTATGCGGAAGCACGTTCAGCAGAGAGTTACAACGACTTTATTCATAAAATGAAAATTGCATTGAAAGAACTAAATGAAACCAGGATTTGGATTGAAATTATCCAACGAAGCAACCTTGTCCCAGAGGATATTGTAATGGATGCATTTAACGAATGTAATGAACTTTGCAGGATCATCAGCGCCAGTATAAAGACTGCTATTCAAAATAGGAGATAACTATTAATCGTCAATTGTTAATTATTAATTGTTAATGAGGAATAACGGGGAGGGGGCAAAAAAAAAGGGGATGGGAAAACCCCATCCCCTTTCCGGGTGGATTTGCATTACCCGTTAAAAAAGGAGCCTGAAACCCAACAAAATCTCATGAGCTTCTTTAAACGGCAGATCTTTAATAATAGGAACGCGCAGTTCCGCGAAGATCGACCCTTTCATATTGAAGGCTTTGTACACATCGTAACCGATGTTGCCGACAACATTAAAAGCGGCTTTCCAATCCGGGACCCGTACTTTCGAGCTATAGCCGACGCCGCCACCGATATAGAAATCGTTAAAGTGGACAAGCAGTAACAGGTTAGAGAGGAAATGACTTTTGAAAGGAGCGCCTGTCAGGGTGACCGCACCACCGACGGACATCAACATACTTAACTTTTCCGGCACGATCAGGTAAGCAAAACCGACTCGTGCGAAAACATAACCGCTGTAAGTCCCCTTTGCCAGCATGGGACCGGCTTCAACCAGGCCATAGAGCCTCTTCTGCACTTCCAGCGAAGACTCGCAAGTATTCGTTGAAACTGCGCCGACATTATCATACACCTTAAGGTTGACAGTGTATTTGCCGGATTTTTTGAAGGCTTTGTCCCAAACAAACGGTTCTGAGGTTACAGAGTTCTGGTCAGCAACAGCGCCGCCTTTGCTAACAGTAAAGTCGGCTTTCACCACTTTACCGTCCTTGTCAGAGGAACCGGACCCATCCATTTTAACGGGTTGGCCGGTATAGCAACTGGTGGGTGAGACAGCCAGGCTGCATTGAGGCGGGATATTGATAACTTCGACTTTGGCCTTGCAGGGGCTTGGGCACACCACACCATCGACGTTGAAGACTTCAGCTTCGAAAAGATAGTCCCCGGTTTCTTTGAAACTGGTTTTCCAAACGGTATCACCGGCGGTTAATATCTTGGTTTCAATCAATTTCCCTGCCGGGTGATAAACGTTGACCACCATTTTGGTGGCGCCCGTGGAACCGCTCAAATCAACGGTAATGGTTTCACCGACTTTGGCTTTTTCCGGGCTGACAGTCATACTGCACATCGGTACAGCATAACTATCACCAACCAAAGCGATGTTTCCACATGGTTTAGGAACTATGAAGTGATAGTTTTTGTCGCCTTTCCGGATGGTAAGCATATTCACTTCAAGCGGCTGCTTACCTGCCCAAATGACATCCTTTACGACTTTCCCGTCGCGAAAGAGCATCCACGCCAATTGCTGACCTTTGGGGATAACGTCTTCTTTGATTTTAATTGTTGCGTCCTTTACCTGCTCCATAAAGAAAGGGTAAAGGTCCGCGGAACCGGCTGCAGTAAAACCCTTCTCGATCTGTTTTTCGTATTTCACGATTAGGGCTTTTAAGTCGGCAGGGCCTTTTACTCCGCATTTCATTAAGGGAGCAATTCCCACTCTTTTTAGCTCATGGGCTTTGGCAAAAGTGGTTGAGGAAAACAACACCAGCAATGCAACAATTAAAATGAGTGTCTTTTTACACCTCATTCAATCCTCCTGTTTGTAAGGTTTTAACCCCAGTATTATACTCAAAAAAACTTTTTTTGAATACTGGTATTGTCAAAAAAATATTTTTTTTTTGCAGGCGATCTATTTTCCTTTCCTGGGAATGGCTTTAATCTGATCCGTTCGATAACCGATATCCTTTAATTTCCGGCGAATGGCGTGCCAGCGGATATCCTCAGATGCAGTTTCCAGGGATTGATCTTTGTCGCCCTGTTTACCGCCGGTTAATCTCCTAAATATCTCTTCAATCTTTCTCAAAAAATTCATCGTTCCTCTCACTATTTCCTTTGGACAAATCAATTATACCTTTTCTTAAAAAGAAAAGCAATTCCTTTCCCCAGGAAACTGACGAAATAAAGGGGTTGCTTTTGACCGCGTTTTAGGTTAAAATCCCTCTATGGTTCATTCAACGGACACTCCCCTGGCCCATATTTTTATTAAGCATAAAGAGCAATTCTTAAAGCACAAGGATAAGTTCATCTGGTTCCACAGCTTTTACGCCCTGCTCTTCGGCGTCGGCGTCATCTGGCTGGGATCAAAAAATTTCAACTATATCCGTATCTCCCTCTGGCAAGTTACGTTCATATGGCTGTCCAGCCTGGGAATCCCCCTGGTACTGGCCCACCCGAAACTGGATTTGAAATGGAAACACCGGATACGCCTGGCCATCAATTATTTTAATAGGAATTTCTACCAGCAGCTCCTGTTTTTCGTGCTGCCGCTCTATTATATGAGTACCACGCTGTGGTCGAAGAATATGTTCTTTATCGTATTGGTCGCGGCGTCCGCCGTCCTGTCCACCATGGATATCGTCTATGACCGCGTGATTTCCGTTAAAGGATTCGTTATGTCCATGTTTTTCGCCTTCAACCTTTTTGCCGGGATCAATGTGATGCTGCCCATCATATGGGAGGTGAGGACGATTCATGCGGTCAGGGCCAGCGCGATAGTTGCTTTTCTTGGTTTTGCTAC
>JAUPLE010000866.1 GCA_030837085.1 Acidobacteriota bacterium
AAAAATGCATCGTAAAATGCAAGATGCACAAAGGCGAAGGCGACGCCAAAGAAAAAGAGATTATGATTATTGTTAAAGACGACGAGAAAGATAAAGGTGAAAAGAAAAAAATCAAAAAGGTCGTCATCTGCCCGGGCCACGGCGGCGCTGAGGAAATAGACATCGAAAAACACATAAAGATAATTGAAAAGAGTGAAGGAAAAGAAGGGAAATGCTGCAAACGCATTATGATATGCCATGGAAAAGAAGGAAAAGAGGGCGCAGAACCTAAAATCGTTGAAATTCACGAAGGAAAGGAAGGTGAAGAGGAAAAGGAAATCGTTATCCTTAAAAAATTCCCGGGAAAAGGAAAAAACATAAAAATAGAGCTTCTCTCCGAAAATAAAATCGCCGGCGACCTGTTGAACAAAATCAAACAATCGGTAAAGACCCTCCAGGAGAAACTCCCGGAAGCATGCAAAACGAAAGTGACTACGGAATTGAGCGAAACCGCGCAAAGAATAATCATCGATTGCCCTTTGGATAAATGCGATCCCGAAGCCTGCAAAACCGGTCAAAAATACATCGAAGAATTCGAGAAAGAGTTTAAAAATCTGTTTCCTGAGACGGAAGGGAAAAAACCGCTGCTGAAAAAACTTATTATAAAAGAAAATGTAAAAGAAGAAAAAAAAGAATCTTGATGAAGACTTATTCACGGGGCGCCAATCAGCGCCCCGTGCAATTCTCATTTTGAAAAATTTCGGGCGAACACATCGGTTCGCCCCTACATAAATTGATCGAATTGCCCGAATGTCCAGGGAATTTACATTCTGTAGGGGCAGACCTATGTGTCTGCCCCCAAAAAGGCCCCGCCGCCCGCTTGACATTTTTTTCCCAATAGTATACATTCATGTCTGCTATGAAAGAATTCGAAACCGATGTGAAACGATATCTGGCCTTCCTGCAAATGGAAAAGGGATTAAGTGAAAATACCTTAATCTCCTACAAACAAGGCCTGGAAAAATTCGGCGCCTATCTACAGGAAAATAAGTTTAATCATATCAACCTTTCCGAAAACCAGGCGCTGGACTTCATCAAAGAAGAATCCCACAAAGGCATCTCTCTCTCCAGCCAGGCCCACTTGATCTCAATACTGAAAAGCTTTTACAAGTACCTGCTGGCCGAAGATAAAATGGATTATAATCCCATCTCCAACATCGAATCCCCCAAAAAATGGAAAACCCTACCCAAATACCTGACCATCGACCAGGTCAGCCAACTTTTAGAACTCCCGGACCTGTCAACCCCCATCGGACAAAGAGACAAAGCCATCCTCGAACTAATGTACGCTTCCGGCTTGAGAATTTCGGAAGTAATCACACTTAAGAACAGCAATGTCTACATGGATGATAATTTCTTAAGAGTACTGGGCAAAGGAAGCAAAGAGAGGGTTATACCTTTCGGCGAGAAAGCGCGGGAATTCATGGCAAAGTATTTAACCAACGCTCGCCCCCTGCTGCTGAAGAAAAATATAAACGATTATATATTTTTGAATCATCACGGTAAACTCTTTACGCGCCAGGGCCTGTGGAAAATCATCAAAGGATATGCCAGGACCCTGGGCGTTCCCGCAACGCTGACACCCCATACGCTGCGGCATTCCTTCGCCACCCACCTGCTGGAAAAAGGAGCAGACCTTCGCTCGATACAATTAATGCTGGGGCATGCAAACATCTCGACTACTGAGATTTACACCTATGTCGCCAAGAACAGGGTCAAGAAAATTTACGACCGGTTCCACCCCCGCAGCGCCGGGGCAAAACCTGGTGGAAAAAATACCGGATAAAAGTTGACTTTTTTTTTTCATTGTGATAAAAATAAAGCCGTTAAGTAATATAATGAGGATTACCAATGGGAAAAGTAATTGGAATAGATTTAGGTACAACTAATTCAGTCGCCGCGTATATGGAGGGTAAAAACCCCGAGATCATATTAACACCCGAAGGAGAAAGACTTTTACCTTCGTTGGTGGCGTTCTCCAAAACAGGCGACCGGTTGGTGGGCGCACCGGCCAAAAGCCAATTAATCACCAACGTCAATACAGTGTACTCAGTGAAACGACTGATCGGTAAACGATATTCAGAGGTGGCCCCTTACCTCCGCCAATTCAATTACAGTATCGAAAAAGGCGAAGGGGATATGTTAAAAATTCGCATCAATGATCTGCTGTTCTCCCCGGAAGAAATCTCGGCCATGATTCTTGAAAAACTCAAGGACGCCGCGGAAGCGCGCCTCGTGGATACCATCGACGGCGTTATCATTACGGTGCCTGCCTATTTCAACGACGCCCAAAGACAGGCCACCAAGGACGCCGGCGAAATCGCCGGTCTGAATGTACTGCGCATCATTAACGAGCCCACTGCCGCATCGTTGGCTTTCTCCCTGGATTTAAGCAGGAAAATGAATGTCCTGGTCTACGATTTCGGCGGCGGCACCATCGATATCTCTATACTTGATATCCAGGACGATGTGATTAAAGTACTGGCCACTGCCGGCGATATCAACCTGGGCGGGAATGACCTCGATATTTTGCTCTCCAATCAACTATTAGAAGAAATAAAGAAAGAGCACCACGTGGACCTCTCCCAGGACAGGATGGCCTTGCAGCGCATCCGGGATACAGCGGAAAACACTAAAAAAGAACTTTCCTCAGTAGACGAATGCGAAATCAATTTGCCTTTCATCGCGGAAACCGATGACGGACCGGTCCATTTCCTCAGGTACTATACCCGGAAAGAATTTGAAGTCCTTATCAAGAAAAAAATCGACAGGACCATTGAAATCTGCAGCGCCGCGCTTAATCGTGCGGATAAAACCATCGATGAAATCGATGAAATTCTACTGGTGGGCGGTTCCACACGAATCCCCTGCGTCCAGAAACGCATCCGCGATTTTTTTAAAAAAGAACCCAACAAAAGAGTCAACCCGGATGAAATTGTGGCCATGGGCGCCGCTATCCAGGCCGCTATCGCCACGGGTGAAAGTAAAGATATCTTGCTGCTGGACGTCATTCCCCTCTCCCTGGGAGTTAAAACCTTTGGCGGCGCTTTTACCCGGGTCATCGACGCCAATACCACCATCCCCACAAACCGCAGCCTGGTATTCTCAACGGCCGATGATGACCAAACCGAAGTAGAAATCTTTGTCTACCAGGGAGAAAGAGAAATCGCCGAAGAGAATAAGTTACTGGGAAATTTTACCCTAACGGGTATCCGCAAGGCGCCCAAAGGCGTTCCCCGGATCGAAGTCTTATTCAGCATCGATATTAATGGTATTCTCACAGTTACCGCCATTGATCTATCCACCAAAGCAAAAAAACAGGTCATTGTTTCCAATTCCGGTTTATTGTCCGAGGACGAGATCCGCAAGATTAAGAAGAACGCAGAAAAATACAAAGAATCGGATTTGAAAAAAAGAGAATTGATCGACTTAAAAACCGATATTTACAATTATGTCTATTCCATAAAAAAAACACTGGAAAACCCGGAACTTGACCCATCCATGATCCCGGTGGCCAACAGTTTACTCCAGGCTGCCAATGAGACGTTGGAAAAGGAAGTAAAAGAGGAAATGGAAGAGGTTCTCGGGGAACTGGCAAATTTTAATATTAAATTAAGTACCCTGGTCACCCAACCCCTTGAAATGCAAAGACCTTCCGCGCACCAGGACCGGTCACCCAAACCTCCCGCGGACCGGGTTCCCAAAGACGAGGAATCTTCTTTCTCAGCTAAAAAGAAACAGGATATCACCGTAAAAGATAAACAAGTAAATGAAATCAAACAAAAGGTATTGAATGCCGTCTATAATATCGAACAGTTCACCGGTAACCTGAAATTGGATCACACCCTGGTCACGGAGTGTAATGTTTTGCTTAACAGGGCCAATAAGGAATTGGACCTGGAAAACCTGCGGGAACTGGAAAAAATAAGCAGGGAATTAACGGAATTAAACAAAAAATTGGATGCAGTGGCGATCGCTTCTTTCAAGTTCGACGAGAACACGAAACTGGGCAAGGGGGATACCCAATTGAAATTCAAAAAGGAGGATACCCAACCCTTCAAGTTGTATCGAAAATAAATCTTAAAAGATATACTGCTTCCCAATGCGAAGCTTTCTGTCTTCGAAAGCCGCAACAATGACAAAAATCACCATGGCCAGCAAACTCACCGCCGCTGGGATAGCCAATGCGGAAGAAGATTTAAAAACTGTTTTAACCATGGTAGAAATATAGGTAATAATCGCCAGCGTTTCCGGGTTTGACTTGACAAAACCCTGTATTCCCGGGATATTTGAAATGACAAGATAAATAACAACAACAATCGCAGCCGCATAGGCCAATACCTGGGGAAACAACAGCGGAATTAACGCTTTCTTTTCCAACTCTTTTGTAGGGTTGACCACCGGGGCCGGGGAAGAAAAAGCCCCTTCCCAGATAGATTCCGCATCCGGGAGTATTTTCCTTGCCGTATTCGTTTCCAGGGAAACAGTTTGAAAACGGTTCATCCAGCGATATATGGCAATCGATTCCTTACAAACCGCACAACTTTCGGCATGTTCGTTCGCTTCCGGCGTTAACTCACCGGAACTTAAACCGTCTAACACCTCTTTTTCAAAGGGACAACTCTTTTTTTTCATACTATTCCTCCCTTATCCCCATCGTAGCCATTACGGCGCAGGATTTCGGCAAACTTTTTCTTAACGCGGAACAATTGCACCTTAATGCTTTTCTCCCCGGCGCCGGTAATCCCGGCAATCTCGATGTGACTGTACCCTTCCACGTAAGCCAACCACAGGAGCGCCCGCTCCTGTGGTTTCATTAAGTGAAAGACCTTCTCCATATCCATGGCCAGGAATATTTCCCGCTCCTTGCCCAGACGCATTTCAAAGACCTCTTCCGCGGCCGTTTCTTCAAAATTCCGTTGTTCGGTTTTCAAACGCCGTTTCTGGTCGATGAACAACCGGTAAGCGATTTTGTATAAGTACGCTTTTTGCTGGTATTCATCCAGTTTAACAGGCGCTGCTTTTACGAACCTGAAAAAAGATTCTTGAAAAATATCGTCCGCCATATTTCTGTCTCCGCAAATCTTACAAATATATAACCACAAGGAGCGGGAATGTTTCTTATAAAATCCCTTGAAGGATTCTTTCCAGAGATTATCACGTTTATCGCGTGTATCCCTTGTATCGGTTATATCGCCGTACCTGTTCATTCCGTTCGTTCCGTATCGATTATACCCCATTTTTTACTTAATTTATACGATATAAACGTCGAAACCAGGAACCCGGCCCCAAGGACCATGGCCAGGATACCGAAAGCCTGTATCCCATTACTCTCCTCGCCGGGTGAGCCCATGAAAGGCCCGATAATGACTAGCGCGATGCCCAGGAACAAGAAGATAACACCTTTCGATATAGATGAGAGAAGTTTTTCTTTGGGCCTGAGGCCGCCGATGGTCAGGAAATCCAGGAATTTACTACCTCCCTGGGAACTAAGGAAACCATTCAGTTCCTGGGCGGAACCGAATTTATCCAACAGTTTGTTGTGAAGATCGAATTTGTGTTTCGATCTTCGCCATTCCAGGATGGCCCAGACAATGAGCAAGACAATACCGACTGAACCCACCATGGGAAACAACTCTGAACTTTGCATTTTAACCTCCTATCGATCGTATGCATTATTTTTAACACTATTACAACGAACAATAGGCCCCGGAGGTTAACATGAAATAAAAAGAATTTTTTAAATAAAAAAACGCTCCCGCCACAAGTTAAAATTAATCAGCGCCCATAACCGGTGCACATGATCCCGTCTCCCGCTGAGATGCTCTTCTATCATCCTCTTAATATAATCATAATTGAAAAATCCCGACTCCTTTACCCGTTTCTCCGAAAGATACTCCATCATCAACTCTTTTAACTCACTTCTTAACCAGGACTTTATGGGGATGGAAAATCCCTCCTTGCGCCGGTAAATGATCTCATCCGGTAAAATTCCTTCCATGGCTTTTTTAAAAAACCACTTGGTAACCGGCCCCCTGACTTTAAAATGGGACGGCAAGGAAAAAGCAAACTCCACCATTTTATAATCCAACAGCGGCGCCCGCGCCTCCAAACTGGCGGCCATACTCATCCGGTCCACTTTCACCAGGATGTCGT